>NZ_JATABG010000485.1:0-2138 GCF_036533755.1 Vibrio sp. M260118
CCAACTCGTTTTCTGCTACAAAACGACCTATTAGTGAGCACTTTTATGAAACTAAAGACACAAGCTTATTTATTATCAGGAATAATCTTAGTTGCTTTACTTGCACTAACGGCAACAGGCCTATGGACTTTGCGCGTTGCAAGTAACTTAGACAACCAAGCTCGCGTAACCGAACTGTTCAGAAGTGCTTACAGCATTCTTACCGAAGTAGAGAAGATGGCCGCAGATGGCACGCTTGAGGAAGCGCAAGCCAAATCTTTTGCGACGCGCTTACTACGCAACAACATCTACAAAGACAACGAGTATGTATATGTAGCGGATGAGAACATGACCTTCGTTGCGACACCTCTTGACCCTCAGCTACACGGTACCAGCTTCCATGACTTCAAAGATGGCGAAGGAAACAGTGTCGGCCAACTGATCCAAGACGTTCTTGGCCGTCAAGCTGGGGGAATTGTTGAGTACACTTGGACTCAAAAGCAAGCCGACGGAAGTATTGAAGAAAAACTCTCAATCGCCCAGAAGACACCACGCTGGGGCTGGGTTGTCGGTACTGGTATCGGCTTCAACGAAGTAAACGCACGATTTTGGTCTACCGCGCAGTGGCAGTTAGTACTGTGTCTAAGTATCGCAGCTGCGATTCTAGCCATTCTGATTGTTTCGATTCGCCGCATGCTGTCACTACTCGGTGGTGAACCTCAAGATGTACGTCGTGCGGTTCAGGAAGTAGCAAAAGGTAATATCCAAACCACCTTCCCGACCGATGCTGAAGAGGGCAGTATTTACGAAGCAGTGCAGAAAATGAGTCAGTCTTTAGCCCAGCTAGTCACCAACTTAGATGGTTCAATGCACGGTTTACGTAATGAGCTAGCGAGTGTAGAAGATCGAGCGGCGAGCATTGCTCAGTTGACTGACTCTCAGCAACAATCAACGGCAATGATTGCCACAGCAATGACTGAAATGGCCTCTTCGGCGAGTAACGTTGCAGATTCAGCAAGCGATACAGCCAATAATACTGACGAAGCAGACAAACAGAGCCAGCACACTCAACAACTGATTCACAATACGGTTGATAATATCCAAGGCCTAGCGTCTCAATTGGGTACAGCGAGTCAAGCAGTGGCCGACCTAGACAATGATGTAAACAACATCGTTAAAGTGCTTGATGTGATTGGTGATATCGCAGAGCAAACTAACCTGTTGGCACTAAATGCGGCGATCGAAGCAGCTCGTGCTGGCGAACAGGGTCGCGGCTTTGCAGTCGTTGCTGATGAAGTTCGTAATCTTGCTGGCCGAACTCAAGACAGCACCAAAGAGATTCAGCAGATGATTAGCAACCTGCAAGAAGGTTCTCGTAACGCAATCCAAACGATGGAAGTGTGTGCTGAGACGAGTGAAAGCACGGTTCAAGAATCGCAAAATGCCTCAGAAGCACTGCAGCAGATTGTAGTCGCACTAGAGTCTATCACTCAAATGAGCCAACAAATTGCCACCGCAGCAGCGGAGCAGACTCAAGTTAGCGATGATATTTCTCAACGAATCAATATGATCGAAGAGAGCGGTAACCAGTTAAGTGGTGTAGTAACCGAGAGTCACAATAGCACTCAAAGTCTAGCGAAACTGGCAAATGAGCTAGAAAACTGGGTAAGTAAGTTTACTGTTAAGCACTAATTTAGCTTGTAGCAGCAAAAAGCACGCCTCTTAGCGTGCTTTTTTGTTATATGAACCGGACAAATTCGCTCGCCAAACTATATATCGCCTATTGTCTGCTATACATTTCCTCACCAAAATGGATGAAAACAGCCCATTAAGTATAGAAAAACAACAAACGATATTTTTTTTGCATTTTAATATTGACCTAAAGCACGAAAAGCCTTTTAATACACCTCGTCGCCCGGATAGCTCAGTCGGTAGAGCAGAGGATTGAAAATCCTCGTGTCGGTGGTTCGATTCCGCCTCCGGGCACCACAATTTATATATTGTTGGTGCTTAGCACGAACAGTAGTTAATAGCATAAAATATAGGTGTGCCGACTTAGCTCAGTAGGTAGAGCAACTGACTTGTAATCAGTAGGTCACCAGTTCGATTCCGGTAGTCGGCACCATTCTTTCTAGCTAGTTTAACGAATAATTCCCCCT
>NZ_JATABG010000486.1:0-2137 GCF_036533755.1 Vibrio sp. M260118
CTCACTCAACGTCGATTGAGTAAATAGAACGCCTGCATTGTTCACCAAGTGAGTGACCGTGCCATAGCGCTGGGTCACTTCGGCAAACATAGCTTCTACTTGGTCTTGGTCTGACACATCAGCCTGTACCGAAAATGCATCTCCACCCGCGGAAACGATCTGCTCCACCACTTCATTAGCGCGCTGGTGGTTTTTAAGATAATTGACAACGACGGCATAGCCCTGACTCGCAAGTAGCTTTGCAGTTTCAGCACCAATTCCCCGACTCGCCCCTGTCACAATAACCACTTTGTCCATGTAATCTGCGTTCCTTATCTGTTGTTCTACAGGTGACTTTACAGTGTAAAATCCGTTGGCTCTTGCATCTTCTCGGCACCAGCAATTAGACGTTCGACCAATAAGCTTAGGGCTTTGGGTTGATAACGCCTCTGCTTATAAACTAAGTAAGCTTGTCTCACACTGCGTTGATACTGAGGCAATACCCTAACCAAATTCATCCCTTTTTGTACATGTCGAAAAGGTAAAGATGCCACGCCCAAACCTTTTTCTACCGCGCCACGTACCGCCACAATATCATTGACGATCAGCTTGGGCTTCACGCTCATAACATCAATCAGATGCTCTTGTTGATAAACTGAAATGTCAAAAGCATGGTCGACGCTGACCCAGTCAAGCTGACTCAAGGATTCAAGATCATTCACCTCACCGACTTTGGATAAATATTCGGGACTGGCAAAAAAGGCATGACGAGCTTTAAACAAAGATCTAGCGATCATGTCATTCATCTCTGCTAAATCAAAGGTGATCAGCAAGTCCCTGTCTGTTTGCGGGACAGCTTGCTCTTGGCTAAGCACCAAGTCGAGTGATACTTTGGGGTATTCAACCAAAAACTGCTCAACAACGTCTCCGACAAAGGCGCGATAAAAGTTGTGCGGAATCGCGAGTTTTATCTTGCCCGACACCTCCTGCGTATCGGAAAGCATTTGCCCGAAACCAGATTCGACCGATTCAATGCCGCTTCTAAGCAGCTCAAAGGCCTCTGAGCCACTTTGTGTCGCCACTAGCTCTCTGCCCTTTTTTTCCAGTAATCGTGTATTGAGGCGCTGTTCAAGGGCAGATAGGCGACGTGACATGGTCGAGACTGGAAGCTGAAGCTTTTTGGATGCCGACAACAAAGAGCCTTCTTCCACCACGCTACAAAACAAATAAAGATCATCCATGTTTCCAAATATGGAATTCATAGTTCTGTACCTGCTTATTTTTTTCACTATTGGATAGTTATATCCTGAACATCATTAAAATAACAACAGAAAGAGGAGAATTTATGAGTCGCAAACATTTTTGGATTACCGCCCTGCTTTCGTCTTTGACCATGGCGATTATTATGTCTGGATTGATTTCAGGTTATCGATTGGGCTTCAATCATCAATGGCCAGCGATTTGGCTAGACAGCTTTATTCTAGCCTGGCCCGTCGCTTTAACGCTTAACTTGACTGTCTTACCACAAATTAGAAAGCTGTCTAACTGGTTAGCGGGTACCGACGCTATCTCTCAAGCATAAAAAAACCGAGCGTTAATCGCTCGGTTTTTTTATTCTGTAATCAATTACAGTTCAGCGTTATGGTAAACCTGCTGAACGTCATCACAGTCATCTAGAAGGTCGAGGAACTTCTGGAACTTCTCAGCATCTTCACCCGCGACTGGCGTTTGAGTTTGCGGTACGAAAGTGATCTCTTCTACATCAAGAGTCAGATCTGGGAACGCACCGTTTAGAGCAGTCTTAGTTTTGAAGAACTCTGTGTGAGGAGCAAATACAGTAATCACGCCATCTTCAAGTTCAACGTCTGTCACGTCTACGTCGTCCATCATTAGCGTTTCTAGGATGATTTCATCATCGTCGCCTTTGAACTGGAATACGGCTTGGTGATCAAACATGTGAGAAACTGAACCTTCAACACCGATCTTCGCACCGGTCTTTACAAAGCATTGACGCACATCTTGGAAAGTACGGTTGCCGTTGTCAGTTAAACAGTCAACGATGACGCTTGTGCCGCCAGGGCCAAAGCCTTCGTAACGAGCAGGAACGTAATCTTCACCGCCGCCACCATTTGCTTTGTCAATCGCTTTATCGATAACG
>NZ_JATABG010000487.1:0-2131 GCF_036533755.1 Vibrio sp. M260118
TTACAACGCTCAGGTTGGCGAGACTTACGCCATGATCAAAGCACTGAACAAACTTACAGGGCTTGGTATGCCTGAAACTCAGTATATTGTATAAAAGTCGCTCAACTTTAGGAGGTTTGGTTTCTCGTCTGAATTACGCAACAAAGCCTTGATGAAGAGGCAATCCAATACTGGAAACAGGTCAAGCAAGGCAACCGTGGAAGACCTCGTTTGTTTAGTGACTTAGCCATTACGACGGCTCTTATGGTCAAACGGGTATTTTCAATGCCGTTGAGAGGCCTGCAAGGATTCATCAACTCTGTTTTCAAGCTTGCTCAACTGCCATTGTCATGCCCTCATTATTCATGCATTAGCAAACGAGCCAAAACGGTCAACGTCGCGTTCAAGCCAAAAACTAAAGGAGCCATCCAGCAGTTAGCCTTTGATGCGACTGGTCTGAAGGTCTACGGCGAAGGCGAATGGAAAGTCAAAAAGCATGGTACTGATGGGAAGCGTAGAGTCTGGAGAAAGCTACATTTGGCGGTCGATACAAACACGCATGAAATCATTGCCGCTGAATTAAGTTTATCGAATGTAAGCGACGGAGAAGCACTTCCAAACTTACTCAAACAAACTCGCCGAAGAATCAATGAGATATCTGGCGATGGTGCTTACGACACAAGGTTGTGCTACGAAGCTATTCGCGTCAAAAATGCTGTTCCGCTTATTCCTCCTAGGGAAGGCGCAGCCTTCTGGGAGCGAGGTCATCCCCGCAATCTAGCGGTCGGTTGTCAGAAGCTATATGGTTCAAATAAGCATTGGAAAAAGAAGTACGGCTACCATAAACGTTCTCTCTCAGAGACGGCGATGTTTCGTGTGAAGAAACTGCTCAGCGGTACATTAAGTTTAAGAAGTTACAATGCGCAGGTTGGTGAGACTTACGCCATGATAAAAGCGTTAAATAAGCTGACAGGGTTAGGTATGCCTAAAACAGTCGTAATAGCGTAACAGCTAGTCATTTTAGGCGCGTTTTTAACTAAAACCGAGTAAGGAAACAAAGCCCCCTGAAGTCGTCATAAATTGACTTAACTTCGTCAATGGTAGGGCTAGAAAGCTGAAGAAGTCGATTAGCTAAATCAGAAGCCAACCTAACAGCAGTGAGGTAATCTCTTGTTTTTAAACTCAGAGTTGGCTGGTGGTGCTTGCCATTATTCCTAATGCTCCACCGAAAGGTATAGACACCTGTTCTACTGGTAAAAAAGGTACAATGCTTTGCGTGAAGGAAAGCGATGATTCGATAGCATGTGTTAGCTCCAGTGTGGGCTGCTGCTATCTTGTAGAACCTTTAGATATGAAAAAAGGCCTGATAAATCAGACCTTTTAGAATGTGGCGGTGAGTGAGAGATTCGAACTCTCGATACGTTGCCGTATACACACTTTCCAGGCGTGCTCCTTCAGCCACTCGGACAACTCACCGAATCAGATTGTGGTTAGTTTCGTAAACTAACGAGGCGCTAATTTAATGATTCTATTAGGTTAGGTCAAGCCAAATTCCTAAAAAAAGCGCGGCTACAGAGTTGTTTGGTTACTAACTAGCTAATTCGAGCGCGAAAGCGTCAATTTACGCTTTTTGGTAGTAGCCAGGAACACGGAACCACTTGCGGCACATATCTAGGAAGTAGCCATATAGAACGCCCATGCCGCATGAAACTACGGCGTTTGAAGCAACGGCAGTAACGATTTGATCGGTAGAGGCACCGACAGTAAACAAAATTGCTGCATAAACTGGAGATTGAAAAAGAACATACGCTACCAAGTCAGAAATGTTCTTCATTACCCCTGTATTAGATACACGAGCCCCCTGGCGAAGCATAAAGTCACGAAATAGCCCATAAGGCCACGCAATGGCGATGTTCACTGGAATAGAAAGTGTTCTCGAAGCTAAAGATTGCTCAAAGGTCATACCTGAAACAAAAACCTCAATAATCATTCCAGAAATGAAACAGAAAACTACCATTGCAAACGTATCAGCGGCGGCATTACGAATGCAGAAAGGTCCGCGAGAACTCATTCTTACCTCAACACAAATAACCAGAAACAAACAAAGAACATGAAATTAAAAACCACACCAGCAACACCAGTGCAGTTTATG
>NZ_JATABG010000488.1:0-2125 GCF_036533755.1 Vibrio sp. M260118
ATCATAGCGATCACAAAGTGAATTGCCGCCATCAAAACTGATTGCAAGAATGCAGAACCTTCAGGATTAATAAACTGAGGCAAAAATGCCAAGTAGAAAACCGCTGTTTTGGGGTTAAGTACGTTAGACAGAAATCCCTCACGTAGAGAACGTTTCGCATCTAAAGGAACGGCCCCACAACAGCACTCGTGTCGAGCCCAGCGGCGTTGCCAGAAAATAGGCTCTTTAAAGTCATCACGCCCAACCAAATTAGATAAGCCGCACCGACCATTTTAACTGCATAAAATAGCTCCGCCGATTGAGCTAAGATTGCTGAAATCCCTACGGCTGAAAACGTTGCATGAACAAACAGGCCAAGACATATTCCCAGACTGGTTAGAAAGCCATCACTAAACCCGCCGCGTGACGAATTACGAATCACCAAAGCGGTGTCTAAGCCCGGGGTTAAAGTAAGAATAGTAATAGCGATTAAAAAGGCTTCGATATTGATTATCATGGGTCGTCCTAACTGCGCGAAGTGCTTCCTTGTCGAGCCAGTCTATAAGAAGCGATAGCCTAGATTCAACTCTTGATTAAATTCACTTGGTCTGACGATCATTGATTGATAAGCTTTCTCCTTCACATATCACTAGTCACGGAAGGCGATCGATGAGCGCATTCAATAAACTCAAACAACATTCTCAAAAGATTTCTCACTTCAATCACCTTGCTGCCATTTGTGGTTGGGACCAAGCTGCGGTTATGCCTGCGGGTGGTAACCAAGCTCGCTCAGAAGCCATGGCAGAACTGTCGGTTCATATTCACGGACTAAACACCCAGCCTCAGTTAGAGGATTGGTTTGCTGAAGCCGAAACTGAGCAGCTAAACAGCGAAGACAAAGCCACACTGCGTGAGCTAAAGCGTCAATGGCAACAAGCGAACGTGTTACCAGAGTCATTAGTACAAGTAAAATCATTAGCGGGTTCGAAATGTGAGCACGCATGGCGTACTCAGCGCGGGGAAAATGATTGGCAAGGTTTCGAAAAGAACTGGGCCGAAGTCGTTAAGCTATCTCAAGAAGAGGCGCAAATTCGCGCGGAAGTAAATGGCCTTTCCCCTTACGATGCTATGCTCGATATTTATGAGCCAGGAACGAGCTCTGAATCCCTTGATAACTTGTTCAGTGACGTAAAAACTTGGCTTCCTGAACTCATCGACCAAGTGATCGATAAACAAGCGTCAGAGCAATTTATTCAGCCACAAGGCACGTTCGACACTAACGAGCAAAAAGCACTCGGCCTTGAGGTCATGAAACTGCTTCAGTTTGATTTCAACCACGGACGCTTAGACGAAAGTGTTCACCCCTTCTGTGGCGGCGTGCCGACCGATGTGCGTATAACCACACGCTATGATGAAAGTGAGTTCGTTCAGAGCCTTATGGGAATCGTCCACGAAACCGGACACGCTCGATACGAGCAAGGGTTGCCAAAGGCTCTATCAGGCTTACCATCTGGTGAGGCGCGTTCAATGGGGATTCACGAGTCTCAATCACTGTTCTTTGAGATGCAGGTTGGTCGAAGCGATGCATTTATCGAACATTTAGCACGCCTTGCTGGTCAGCACTTTGGCAGTCATAACCCACAACTTTTCTCACAAGAGAACTTTCAAAAGCTCTACACCCGAGTGAAAAAAGACTTTATCCGAGTTGATGCAGACGAACTCACCTACCCTGCTCACGTTATTTTACGTTATGAGATCGAACGTGATTTGATCAATGGAAAAATCAAGCACACCGATGTACCAGAGCTTTGGAACCAAAAAATGCAGCAGTACTTAGGGCTGTCAACGGAAGGCAACTTCAAAAATGGCTGTATGCAAGACATCCACTGGACAGATGGCGTATTCGGTTATTTCCCTTCATATACATTAGGCGCTATGTATGCTGCACAGTTTATGGCGGCAATGAAGCAGACAGTCGATGTAGATGGTGCTATTGCCAGTGGTGATCTTTCGCCTATTTTCACTTGGCTTGAAGAGAAAATCTGGAGCAACGGTAGCTTGTTGACCACCGATGAGTTAGTAAAGCAAGCGACAGGAGAGACACTAAATGCCTCTTTCTTCCAAGCGCATTTGAAGAGTCGTTATC
>NZ_JATABG010000489.1:0-2124 GCF_036533755.1 Vibrio sp. M260118
CCATCTAATAACGAAACAGCTAACTAACCAGAGAGATAAACATGTTTGGTAAAGGCGGTATGGGCAACCTAATGAAGCAAGCCCAGCAAATGCAAGATCGCATGCAAAAGCTTCAAGAAGAAATCGCTAATATGGAAGTAACAGGTGAGTCTGGTGCTGGCCTAGTGAAAGTGACTATTACTGGTAGTCATAGCGTGCGTCGTGTTGAAATTGACGAGAGTCTAATGGAAGACGACAAAGAGATGCTTGAAGATCTTATTGCAGCAGCATTCAACGACGCAGCACGCCGTGTTGAAGAGACTCAAAAAGAGAAAATGGCAGGTGTGACTGGCGGCATGCAACTACCACCAGGCATGAAGATGCCATTCTAATTGAGTAAGAATTAATGCGCACCAGTCATATGCTGGAGCAATTGATGGAGGCCTTACGTTGTCTACCTGGGGTTGGTCCCAAGTCGGCGCAGCGTATGGCCTTTCATTTGTTACAGCGGGATAGAAAAGGCGGCTTGCAACTTGCTGACGCGTTGAGTCATGCAATGACTGAAATTGGTCATTGTAGTGAGTGCCGTACTTTTACTGAAGAAGAGACCTGCCATATCTGTACGAATCCTAAACGACAGGAAAATGGGCAGATTTGTGTGGTGGAGAGTCCAGCAGATATCGCAGCGGTTGAGGCGACAGGACAGTTTTCTGGACGATACTTTGTGTTGATGGGACACTTATCTCCGTTAGATGGTATTGGTCCTAGTGATATTGGTCTTGATGTCTTAGACTTTCGTTTGCGTCGTGGTGATATCAGTGAAGTGATATTAGCGACCAACCCGACGGTAGAAGGTGAGGCTACGGCGCAATATATTGCTGAACTATGTCGTGAGCACCAAGTCCAAGCGAGTCGTATCGCACATGGTGTACCTGTTGGTGGAGAGCTAGAGCTCGTTGATGGGACAACATTATCACACTCCCTGTTGGGCAGGCAGAAGCTGTCTTAATTGAAATCGCCGCGGGAAACCGCGGTTTTTTTGTATCTGGGAATCGATGAGAGGGCAGGCAATCCATCCCTAGATTGCATTGACGTTCAGATTGATTAGAAGCGGTAGTCGAATGAAAGGCTAATCTGATTGTTGTAAGGAATCGAGAGTTTGGTGGTGTCACCGTTGTCCCAATTTATCGTATCACTGTATGACTCAAACATATGGCGGTACTGCAAGTCGGCAGAGAGGTTGTCTAGAATCTTGTATTGCGCGCCAACTTGTAAGCCGTAAGTGACGTCAGTTTGGCTCGCTTTGTGTGACGCTGAGTCGCCGCTATCACGGTCGTAAATCGACATTTCAACACGGTTATTGACCCAGCCTGCAGTTGCGCCGCCGAATACCGAAAGATCAGCTGTCATAGCATGAACATAGTCATAAGAAACTAAATATTCAGTTTGAGCGAGGTCTATACTAGAACTCAGATTCTCTGGTTCCTGATTAAGGCGATTGCGGTGAAAAGATGAATCAACCATATGATTGATAGTGGCAGTAAAGCGGTGGTTTTGATCTAAGTAAACGCCACCACGTAAGTGAAAAGCTGCGCCTTGAGCTTTGTCGTCAAAGATACCAAACTCGCTATCATTGATCTCGCCCTTCATACTTTGATACCCAGTACCACCACCGATAAAGAACTCAGTCGCGTAAGCCGAAGTAGACAGAGTAGCGAGAAGAATTAAGCTAAGATGTTTTTTCATTTTGAACTCCTAAGGAATGTTGGTGGCATTATCTTAGGAGTAAACAGTGAGGGCTAATGAGAAGGGCTTATTATCATAATAAGCATTACTTATTAGGTAAGTCGCTCTAGCTCAATAATATTGTCTAACGCTTGTTGGTTGGTGCTACCGCAGAGACTAGGGCAGGGCTTAAAGTCATGGCACACTTTAGGCCGCTCAGGCTTACCAAATAGCTTACACAGATTCTCTTCGTTTAATTGAACGCATCGAGTATCTGCAGGTTTGCCATTAGGCATACCCGGAATATAAGAAGAAATACTCGGAGCAATACAACATGCCCCACACCCTAATCGACAGTCCATCAACGTCCACCTCATGTTCAGTTGTGGCGGATGGTAGCAGAAAGTGTGATCTATGTCA
>NZ_JATABG010000490.1:0-2111 GCF_036533755.1 Vibrio sp. M260118
GGTGAGGATCTTACAGGCATCACTCGCGCAGTTTGTAGGTAGTGGTAGCCACGTCTATTTTGAGTTTTTAATTCCACGGATGGGAAAGCGAGCAGACGTGATTTTAATTCATTCTGGTATAGTTTTCGTACTTGAGTTTAAAGTCGGTGCAGATAAATTTCACCGTGGTGACGCGCGACAAGCTCATGGTTATGCACTTGATTTAAAAAACTTTCATAAAGGAAGTCACGATAAGTTAATTGTACCTATCTTAGTGGCGACGCAGGGTGAGAGAGTAACGGAATGCCCTCAACTAGCCCTCGCTGAAGATAATGTGTCTGAACCAATCTTGGCAGATGAAAATAGTCTAGCAACAAGCATCGCATCATTGAGTGAACATTACTCGAAAACAACTTTTCACATCTCTGAATGGGCTGCATCAGGCTATATGCCTACGCCAACGATCGTTGAAGCAGCACAGGCACTATATGCCAACCATGACGTCAATGACATTGCGCGTAATGAAGCTGATACACAAAATCTTGCAATCACGAGTCAACAACTACTGGGTTTAATTCATCAATCTCGACAAGAGAAAAAGAAAACCATCTGTTTTGTTACCGGGGTGCCAGGAGCCGGCAAAACATTGGTGGGTCTTAATATTGCGAATACTCACTCTAATCCTAGTGACAATGAGTATTCAGTTTTCCTTAGCGGTAATGGCCCTTTGGTAACGGTATTGCAGCAAGCTCTGGCGATAGATAAATCCAAGCGGGAAAAAATTACTAAGGCGCAAGCTAAAAGAGAAACGAGTCAGTTCATCCAAAATATTCATCGTTTTCGAGATGATTGCTTGGATGGTGCGATTCCACCGGAAAAAGTGGCTATATTTGATGAGGCTCAGCGAGCGTGGAATGCAGAGCAAGCCTCTAAGTTTATGCAAACTAAGCGCAACAAGCCGGATTTTAATCAATCAGAGCCTGAGTTCTTGATTGAAGTGATGGACCGTCATCAGGACTGGGCGGTGGTTATTGCTCTTATTGGCGGTGGACAAGAGATTAATACTGGTGAAGCTGGTTTAGCCGGTTGGCTCGAAGCTCTTAGCTCTAGATTCTGTGAATGGCAAGTGTATTGCTCGGATCAATTACTGACAGGGGATTATGTCTCTGATGGCATTACTAGCCAAAGTTTAGCTCGTTGCACTATATTACCTAGCCTTCATCTAGCGACATCCATGCGTTCATTTAGAGCGGAAAAATTATCTAGCTTTGTTCATCATGTGGTAGGTAACCATGCCCATCAAGCGCGCGCTTTAAGTGCCCAACTGGCGGAACTCTACCCATTGAAAATCACTCGAGACCTCAAGTTAGCTAAGCGTTGGTTAGCAAAAAAAGCGCGAGCGACGGAAAGTAAAGGATTGCTTGCTTCATCCAATGCGATACGCTTAAAAGCTGAAGGAATCTTTGTTAAAAATCGTTTTGATCCTGAGTCTTGGTATCTCAATTCACAGGAAGATATTCGCTCCTGCCATTTTCTTGAAGATGTAGCAACCGAGTTCGATATTCAGGGTCTAGAACTAGATTGGTGTTTAGTCGGATGGGATGGGGACTATCGCTACAATGGTTCGGAGTTCGAGCATTGGAAGTTTAAAGGTACTAATTGGCAGCGACGGAATAAGGCTGAAGATAGACGTTACTTAGAGAATGCTTACCGCGTGCTGCTGACTAGGGCTCGTCAGGGAATGGTTATATTTGTTCCTTGTGGCGACGATAGTGATAGTACAAGAGTGACTAAATTTTATGATTCTACTTATCAATATTTAATTGAATGTGGTTTCGAACCATTAGAGTCACGTTAAAGTTATAGCTATACCATCGTGATAAATATATCGTCCGCTTAGGCGTTGTTTAATAGTTAAGTGGGCGTTTTACTCGTACATATCAGGGCGTTATAACACTCTCGAATTCTCTCCGCTTATGGTAATCTGGCATTAAATCTGGCGAGATAATTGTGAGTGCATTTTGTTTACTGTCTACCATTCTAATCAAGTTGATGTTTTAAAGTCTCTACTTGTTGAGCTAGTGCGCCTCAATCCATTAGCCAACCCATTTGAGAAAGAGCAGATCTTGGTG
>NZ_JATABG010000491.1:0-2103 GCF_036533755.1 Vibrio sp. M260118
CAGTGAAAGTGATGCGAGAGATTATGTCGACGAAAAGATCTTGGGTATGCATAAAGAGTTTGGTGTCTGCCTGTTACTGGTTGAAGTTACAGAAACGGGTGAAAAAATCGGAGTTTGTGGCCTGATTAAACGACCTGAATTAGAAGCCTATGATATTGGCTACGGATTTATGCCTAGTTCATACCGCAGAGGGTATGGGTATGAAGCAGGACAGGCGGTACTTAAATACGCAAGTGAGTCGACCGAGATTGAAGAGATAGTCGCCATTACCACCTCTGACAATGAAGGTAGTCGAGCACTATTATCTAAACTTGGCTTTACCTATATCAAGGTGCAAGAAGCGCTGAGTGATACAGTAGACTTACTGTTGTATCAAATGAGTCTTAGGTGAGAGTAACTATGGCGAATTCAGAGATTCTTCGAGGAGAGTTGCTGACCGAGTTTAAGACGGTGCGCGCAATGATGGTTATCTACTGTCGAGCTCATCACGGCACTAATAAGCAGCTGTGTAGTCAGTGTCAAAGCTTACTCGAATACGCTGAAACCAAATTAGATCGTTGTCCATATGGGCAAGGTAAGCCCACCTGTAATCGGTGTCTAATTCACTGCTACAAAGCGCAGCAGAAAGAGCAGATGCGTCAAGTGATGCGCTACGCAGGACCTAGGATGCTATTGCCACACCCTATATTAGCGATTCGCCATTTGCTCCATGAGCGCAAGCCAGTTCCGGACAAACCGCAGGCAGGGGCTTCTAACCGACATCAAAGAAAGCAGCAACAAAAAGGGACGCAATAAGCGTCCCCAAAAAATCAGCCTGTACTATTCTCCGGCCACCGCTTGATGTTTAGTCTTAACGCTCGCAATCAGCATGTAGATACATGTCGCGAGTAGCGCAGCGAACAGATATTCCATCAGCCCTTGAGAGTCTTCCATAAACCAGTCAGCGGCAATTGGCCCAACGACTGAACCGATACTGTAGCTAAATAGCATGACTTGAGTAGCGGAAACTATGTAGCTAGCCTCAAGCCTGTCACAGCCTAAGTTAATTGCTACTGGGTAGAGAGCAAAGGTTGCCATACCCAGTAGAAATAGCCCAGCACCTAATCCCTGCAAGCCATCGATCATAGAGGTCAAGCTAATTGCTGCGACACCCAACAAACAAAACAACGCCATTAGCAGAGTACGGCCTAAAAACTTTGACAACCAAGGTACGATTGGCTGAACGGCCATGCCACCTAGCACCACAATAGCCATTAGGCTGCCAATATCGCTGTGTTCAATGCCACGACTTTGTAACTCAATTGGCATCAGTCCGTAAATTGCACCTAGGGTCAGGCCAGAAACAACACAGCCAATGATCGCTGCGTGATTTAGCTTACCAATCTGTTTAAGCGACAAAGGCGTGCTGTGTTCGTTTTCAGGTTGGTCGCTGTCGCCAAATACTAGTACTACAACTGCTAAGATCAGCAAGGTTACGATTGCGATAAATGGTACACCGCCAGTTACGCCGATAGTGCCAATACCTAGTTGGCCGATTGCTCCGCCGCCATAGAGTGACCCCATGTATAGGCCAAGTCTTTTAGCGCGAGCGCTTTCATCGCCGTGAAGCAACCATGATTCAACAATCACAAATACACCTGCGACCGCAATACCGGCTATAAAGCGAGCGAACAGCCAAACCGTAGCATGTGGCAGCAAGGGTAAAGCCATAATGGTGATGATAAAAGTGACCAAGCACCAAACGAATGCATTACGGTGGCCAAGTTTGTTCACCATAGGTTCTACTACTACAGCGCCAACGAGCAAGCCAGCATAGAAAATACTTGCGAGCCAACTTGCGATAGAGGCATCGATATCATATTCAGCCAACATCAAAGGAATAAGACTCATCAGATACCCTGAAGCGACCGCATAAAGAGCAAGCGCAATCACAGGTACAGAAATGCGAGCTTTTGGGGCAGGTACTAGGGTGTTTTCCAATGTCGTGGCCTCTTACGTTGAATTAAAACTGAACAAATTTCGGCGCGACTATGGGGTGAAAATGGTTAAAGGTAAAACTAAAACATTTAACTATGACGACAAAAATTATTTATCGTTGTTAAG
>NZ_JATABG010000492.1:0-2087 GCF_036533755.1 Vibrio sp. M260118
CATTGCTTTGAGTAAATCGTGGGTAACTTCGATTGTGGTGTTGTACGCTTGCGGGTAGTGGTTTACTTTTTCGTACGGTGGCGTTTCTAGCAGAGCAACGAACTAGCCAACTAACCAGTTACTCAAGTGGACGCCAAACGCTCGGCGGTTTTGGCTTGGGGTTCAGTGGGCTTTGCGGGTTTATCGCAGGCGCCACTTAGCAAGGCGTTAGTTGGCGGGTGAATTTTTGGGGCTAGTTCATCATCTTCTTTGGCCATTCGTCCGGTGTCATCGGCAATTTGGCATTGTCGGTGTCAGTTCTTGAATCACTCAAGTCCAGCGCGTTTCAATGTTCGAGGATTTGCCTCATTTTGATTCCGTGTAGGTTGGTTGCCAGTTTCGTGGGCGCAAAGTCGCGTGGAGTTTTGGTGTTTCAGGGGCGGGTTTATGCGCTTTTCATCTGCTCGTCAGAATTGCCGCCTCAATAACTTCAACGGGTGTTTTGTGTCTGATTTCTTTGCCGGAGTGTAGTGGCTCACATTACTTTGAGTAAATCGTGGGTAACTTTGGTTGAGGTGTTGTGCGCTTGGATTCGGTGGTTTATTTTTTCGTACGGTGGCGTTTCTAGCAGAGCAACGAACTAGCCAACTAACCAGTTACTCAAGTGGACGCCAAACGCTCGGCGGTTTTGGCTTGGGGTTCAGTGGGCTTGGCGGGTTCATCGCGGGCGCCACTTAGCAAGGCGTTATGCGACAGGGCAAAGTTTTTAGGTTTCTTTAATTTCGTTCTCTTTGGTCATTTGTTTTTCGGTGTCGGCAAATCAGTATTGTCGACTCAAATTCTTGAATCACTGAAACCGTAAAGCATGCCAAAGTTCGTGAAGTTGCCTCATTAAAAATTGCAATTGGGTACGGAAAACTATCAGGCGCAAAGTGTGGAAAGGGCAAGTTTGCGGAAACCCGGTATTCGCTGAAATTCCGGCTCGTTAAGTTTCTCGCAAACAAAAGCTAAATTTTCGCTTTCAAACCGCGTTCAGCGCTTGTGGTAACTTTTCCGTGAAATGTTGAGTCCGCTGGTTCTTGAATCACAAAAAGTTATCTGCGCGTTTGTAGTTTTTCGTGTTTAAGGTAATGTTTTCGTAGCCCAATTTTGCATTTCCGTGCTAATCGCATAACAAACAATTCAAGCAGATTCGCAACGCGTGGCAGTTTTGGTTTGCAGTGGTTTTGGGTGTTTAAGGTGCAATGCGGTCGCTTTTGTATTGCGTTGCTCACTTATATGGTCTCCCCCAGTTTTGCAAGTCAGTAGCATGATTAAAAGCGCAGGTTAACTACCATATATACGGCCTGTTTTAACGGCTATTGCCTTGGCCAAGATGAGGCAGTCGAACACGAAGTCCTAATCAACTTATCGACTGTAAAAGCCAGTGTGAGCACAAGGTTTTCAACGTGTAGGATTTATCCTGTTATTCATCTCGCTACGTACTTTGCAAAGGGTTGGTGGTGCACGGTGTTTTATGCTGGTTGATACTCTTCGTTTTTGGCGATAACAGCCCAAGCGATCCGCATGAGTTTGTTTGCGAGCGCGACCGCGGCACGGTTGGGACCTCGTCGTTCTTGTAACTCAAGCATCCATTTACTGAGTTTGTCAGACTTAAACTGGGCTCGTCTTAAAGCAGCTCTAGCACCATGAACCAGTAAAGACCGTATATAAGTGTTACCTTGTTTGGTGATACCCAGAAGCATCACATTGCCACCTGTAGTATCTTGCCTTGGAACTAACCCCATCGCCGCAGAGGCATCTCGCCCTGTTTTGAACTGTTTCCCTGAACCTAACCATACGGCAACGGCTTGACTAGTGAGTGGCCCAAAGCCAGGGATAGACATCAGTCGTTTGGCATTATCGAACTGTTTGACGGTTTGGTTAAGTTTGTTTTCAAACCAACTAATTTGCTCATCGATATATAGATAGCGTTCGTACTGTCGTGATAGAAGTTCTCGTAATATGGGCGATAGCTGGTTTTCGGCGTCTTCGAGCACTTCGGGAATAGCTTTCCTGAACGAAGCCTTCCCTTTAGGTAGAACAATACCGTATTCAGCAATAAGTCC
>NZ_JATABG010000493.1:0-2082 GCF_036533755.1 Vibrio sp. M260118
AAATTTGCCGGATGATTATAGCCAGCTTCGTACGCCGCTTCGGTTATTGACACTAATCCTCGCTCTAGATGCTGCCTAGCGACATCGAGTCTCCTTCTTCTGATAAACCCATTTACAGTGATGCCCAGTGACTGCTTAAATCGACGTTGAAGGTTAGAACGGCTCATCGCGAAATGATCGGCAATGGTGTTGACCGCGAGTGACGTACTTAAATTGGACTCGATGAAGCAGATAATATCCTCTACCGATGAGCTAGTGTTGTAGTCGCTCCTCGATGCTTTAGTTTGGAATCCATCCTCTTGCAATCTATTAAACGCAATCTCTAACATTTGAAATGCAATCGAATCCAAGGTGATTTTCTCTAAGAAAGTATTGGCTTGGTAAAGCTTGATGGCACGTAACACCAGACTTTTTAACGCTGGGGTGCAATCGAAGCGTAAAAAGTTCTTATGATTAGCGATGAACTGACTGATTTTGCAATGCCCATTGGTACGTAGTTTGACCCAATCATGATTGATCAGCACATTGAGCTTAGTCACTTGGTTGCCTTCGGTGATGGCGCGACGAAAGTTACTCGGTTGATTGAGGTTGACTAAAGTCACTTTGCCACCCGATGATGCGTTGAGGTTAAATTCCAAATCGTCATAACTATAATTGAGTTCACCTTCGAGAAGAATGGTCATAGTCACCGATGAGGGAGCCGTCGAAACAACATTTGAACTATGTAATTCTCGACTTCGGCAGCCATGAATATTGATGTCTTTGGCGACGTTGTGGGACAAAAATTCTCCCTCAACCAGAGGTGCTTGGCCGTGCTTGGTCTCACCGACAATCATCTGCTTTTCTGAATCTTCGACTTTTTTAGTAACAGCGACCTTGCGTAATCTTAGTGTATCGGTGCGTTCCGATGACATGTGATAGTTCCTCATAAGCATTATGCGCTTTTGCATAACCTATTCATCTTTTAGTTGGTAGCAAACAAACATATCATACGTGCGAATTATTATCATTTACATTTAGGGATGACCGCATGAAAAGGGTCACATATCGCCCCCAAACACCTTCTATATTAGCGATCGCAGTATGTGCAGCGATGAGTCAATCTGTATTCGCACAGGAGGTAACAGAATTCGAGAACGTTGTGGTATGGGGTACTAAAGTATCGAGCAGCTCTGAGTCATTGGTTGCTGATGATATGGCGATTAAACAAGCCGACCACATGTCAGACTTATTGCGTGACATTCCAGGTGTTGATGTGGGGGGAACTCACTCTGTTAACCAAAGTATCAACATTCGAAGCTTACGCGAAACGGACTTGGATATTCGTTTAGACGGAGCCTCTCAGCATGCCAACATGTTTCACCATGTCGGTAACTTAACGCTTAACCCAGACATTTTGAAATCTGCTGACGTACAGGTAGGTAATAACTCAGTACTGCAAAGTGGCTTGGGTGGCTCAGTGTTATTTGAAACCAAAGATGCCCAAGACCTATTGCGCGTTGGTGAAACATTTAGTGCTCGCGTATATGGAGGCTTCGCTTCGAATGACAGCCAACAGGGGTCAATGACCGTTTATGGTATGTTGTCGGACAATGTAGACGCACTTATCTATGGTAACAGGGTCGATCGCGATAATTTCGAAGACGGAAATGGCAAAGAGGTCGTGGGTGTTGCTGGGGATACATATAACGTACTGGCGAAAGTAGGCTATGGATTTAACGATATACATCGTTTCGAATTGAGTTTTGATACCTATCGCGATAAGGGGGATTACAGCCCTCGACCAGACATGAATGGTTCGGCAAATGACTTCTTTACTAAAGGATTGCTTACGCCAACGACCTATGAACGTACAACGATTACGGGATCTTACGAACTGGATAGTGAACTGCACCGAGGTAAAGTCGTTGTCTTTGTTTCGGAAACTGAACTTAAGCGTGACGAGTCTACGTTAGTTGCAGCAGGTGGGCCCTTCCTTGCTCGTGCAGGTGTTATCACGGGTACTAACACGAATTCTGGTGCCAACGCTTTCTTCTATTCTGACCTCGCTATTGGTTTGTTAGATAACGAGCTAGCGTACGG
>NZ_JATABG010000494.1:0-2080 GCF_036533755.1 Vibrio sp. M260118
AGATAGCCATGACTACCCAAACTGTACCGACCGAAGAAAAAAAAGGCGGCTTCTTTGCCAACTTTAAATTCCCATCCGCATACACCATTCTTTTCGTTCTGATCGCATTGGTTGCGATGCTGACCTGGATAGTTCCAGCAGGCCAATACGACCGCGTGATGAACGATGATTTGGGCCGCGAAGTTCCAGTAACCGGAACCTATCAAGCCGTTGAGGGTAATCCTCAAGGCGTTATAGATGTTCTGCTTGCTCCAATTGATGGTTTCTATGACCACAATAGCTATGAAGCGGCGGCTATCGACGTTTCTCTGTTTATCCTTGTTATCGGTGGTTTCTTGGGTCTGGTAACCAAGACTGGTGCTATCGATGCAGGTATTGAGCGTGTAACCCATCGCCTTGAAGGGCGAGAAGAGATGATGATTCCAATACTGATGGCGCTGTTTGCAGCAGGCGGCACTGTCTATGGTATGGCGGAAGAGTCTCTACCATTCTACACTCTACTGGTTCCGGTAATGATGGCGGCACGCTTTGACCCTGTAGTCGCAGCTGCAACTGTACTACTTGGTGCTGGTATCGGTTGTTTGGGTTCAACTATCAACCCATTCGCAACCGTCATCGCTGCAAACGCTTCTGGCATTCCATTCACAGAAGGCATCATGCTTCGCCTAGTAATGCTAGTGGCTGGTTGGGCTATCTGTGTTGCTTACGTAATGCGCTATGCTCGCATGGTTCGTCAAGACCAATCTAAGTCTATCGTTTACGACAAATACGAAGAGAACAAAGCACACTTCTTGGGCAACCAATCAGAGGAAGGCCTTGAGTTCACTGCAACTCGCAAAGCAATTTTAGCTATCTTCGGCGGTTCATTCGCAGTAATGATTTACGGTGTATCCATCGCAGGATGGTGGATGGCTGAGATCTCAGCAATGTTCCTAGCAGCAACCATTATCGTTGGTATCGTGGCTCGCATGAGCGAAGAAGAGTTCACTAGCAGTTTCATCGATGGCGCTCGCGACCTACTCGGTGTTGCCCTAATCATCGGTATTGCACGCGGTATCGTCGTTGTGATGGACCGAGGTATGATCACTGACACCATCTTGTTCTCAGCTGAACAAATGGTAACGGGGTTATCGTCAGTCGTATTCATTAACGTGATGTTCTTCTTAGAGATTCTTCTATCATTCCTAGTACCTTCAACATCCGGTCTAGCGGTACTAACTATGCCAATCATGGCACCGCTTGCTGACTTCGCTGGTGTTGGTCGTGACCTAGTCATCACAGCATACCAATCAGCTTCTGGCTTGGTTAACCTGATTACACCAACATCAGCGGTCGTTATGGGTGGTCTTGCTATCGCTCGTGTCCCATACGTACGCTGGGTTAAATGGGTCGCTCCACTACTAGCAATCTTGACACTGTTCTGTGTGGTTGTACTAAGTATTGGTGCAATCATCTAACCAATAGATTTCTTTTCCTTAAGGCTTACAGGAAGTGAGCCACTCTCAAAGCCACCTCCGGGTGGCTTTTCTTTTTAGGAACACTTCGTTACGGAAGATGGATTTGGGAACGAACTGCGTTCTACGGTGCACTAGACTGATATACTTAATTGCTAACACCTTTCCTAGCCTTCCAATAGGGCAAGCCAGATACAGTTATCCAGCAGCGTAGCTCCTACCTCCCATAGGGCGAAGCCCGTTCCCGTAGCGTATCGATCCAGCTTTCCATAGGACGAATTCCGTTCTCTATTTTCATATATATTAGAAAAACTATTCCAAGCTATAACTTTTATTTACTAATAAATCTAATTGAAATTTAAAACACACAATAATTGTTATGTGATCGGCTCGACAAATATCATCAAACATTTTGTTATAAAACGATTAAACCAACCTTAAAAAGCAACTATCTAGAAAGAACTAATGCATATTTCCGCTTTATTCTACTAATTGTCATTAATTTTGCACTGCATAGTTTTCCTCGTATTTAATATTTATCTAACGATTTGTACATTTCCGTGCATAAAGTTCCAAACATAGCGGCTTTTTAGGGGTATCACAGGGCAATAACAACTGCATAGATA
>NZ_JATABG010000495.1:0-2079 GCF_036533755.1 Vibrio sp. M260118
TCCTGGCCAACAGATCGGTGATAAATTCGTCAACACTATGTAATGATTGATCTTAAGACTGTTCTCACTATCATTGTTATGCTTTAATCGATACTAGTTAATCAAAAATTAGGAAAGGGACCTATGAGTGGTGTATTTGAAATCGTGTCTCAAGCACGTCGTAAGAATAAACTAAAACGTGAACTTCTTGATAACGAGAAAAAAGTGCGTGACAACCGTAAACGTGTGGACCTGCTTGACAACCTACTCGACTATATCAAGGCAGATATGAGCAACGAAGAGATCCTTGGTATTATTAAGAATATGAAAGCGGACTATGAAGATCGCGTTGACGACCACATCATCAAAAGCGCTGAAATTTCCAAAGAGCGCCGCGATATTAGCCGACGCATTCGCGAGCTGACTGAAGCAGACAAAGTCACTCAAGGTAAGAAGTAAAATACCAAAGTAACGATTTGCAAAGCCTACATCATGTAGGCTTTCTTTTTATTGCCCACCCTAAATTCACTAACATAAATAATTAATTTAGCTTGAAAGTTACGTAAAACGTTTGCGTAATCGCTAACCTTCTCCGTTCCTCATTTTGGGGCTTTCATCACACATTTCTGCCTGTTATATTTCGTTGCAGATAATCAATTAGACCATTCGAGGCACGGAGCTTCCTCACTTATCTCACGAAGAGAAGAATTGGTACCGACAAAGGTCGGCATAAATTAAAGAGGGTCAAATTATGGATATGGTTGAAATTCTGGGTTACGCAGCGTCTATCATGGTTGCAATCTCACTGACAATGAAAGATATCGTTAAACTGCGTGTATTAAATTTCATTGGTTGTGGTCTATTCACCGCTTACGGCTTGATGATTGACGCATGGCCAGTGGTAGTAACTAACGGCTTCATCGCATGTGTTAACGTTTACTTCCTTGCTAAAATGCAAAGTGAAAAAAAAACCGAGCAAGTAAATAGCGCCGCTTAATTTACGATTCAAAGGAAAAGCCCCGACTTATCGCTAAGTCGGGGCTTTTTAATATCTCGGAACTGATAGAACTAGTTAGCGACGATAAACAGTACTTCTACCCTGCGGTTACACGCTTTGCCTGTTTTGGTTTTGTTCGTACAAGCAGGGACGTATTCTCCATAGCCACGGGTAAATATGGAATTCATCGCAACATTATTGTTTAACAACTGCTGTTTAACCGCCTTCGCCCGCTTCATGGAAAGCGTATCATTGAAGCTTGGAGCGCCAGTACTATCAGCATGCCCATCAATAACGATATCAATTCCAGGTTGAGTTGATAGGTAACTTCCCATCATATCCAACCAATATTTTGAATCGGTCGAAACTCGTGACGAGCCCGTATTGAACTTAATCGTGTCTTTAAGCTTGACCATAACGTGATTTCCCGGCAAAAGTTCGTAATCGACGCCTTTGCTCACAAGGAACTTTTGCAAGTCACTATAGCTTTCAGTCCGTTGTTGACCAAACGGGCCTTTTACATCAGAGCTCACTACAGTGGTTGCGGTACCCCACTCAGGGTTACGTACATCAAAATCAGATTTTGGAGCCGTATCCAATAGGTCACCACCAAACATAGGCACATTATCGGTCATAGCCGTAAGGTTACCACAACCTGCTAAGGCTAAAGCTAAAGGAAAGATCAAATACTTCATTGGTTCACCGTAAGTTCCATAACGATACAAGATCTATATCGGCCAATTTGCGTTTACTTTAGGCTCTATTTACGATTCGACATGGTTTTCTGTGTAATCCTACGCTGATACGGTTTCTCTTCTCCGGAGGAACTTGTAAAATCAATAAAAATTAACACAACACATAACCCAAGCTGACTGCTTTCAGCGTGTTACTAACCAATGAGAATTATAAATGAAAAAACTCACTTCGTTGCTGCTTGTCTTTGTATCAGCTCTAATTGTCGGTTGCTCAGATGACTCTCAACCAACCCTAGGGAAACAATATCAACAAGTTCCTGCCGATCTTTCTAAGTTGAACTTATCACCTGTCACTGAGGTGTTTTCACTTAATTGCGGTCACTGCCGCAGTATGGAAAATAAAATTCC
>NZ_JATABG010000496.1:0-2073 GCF_036533755.1 Vibrio sp. M260118
TGTACTGTTAACTTCCTATTGCTTCCTTCAGACCCTGCCGTTGGCCAGCAACGCCCTTGCAATTCGGATTATCTTCCCCTCAGTCGGGGTGATTCAGGTTTCTTTCAACCTGACGGGTTTGCCAGCTTCGCTGGGCAAACAAAAAAGCCAGTACCTTAAATAGTACTGGCTCTCTTCTTAATCCGTCATAAAGACCAATTAGAATTTCTTTGGTGCGTAACCTGTCATTACTTTAAGTTGGAGCTCTTTGCCCAGTTTCGTCATAGGGTGAACCACGACTAAACCGCGTACCGATTTTTTCAGCTTACCCATGTCCGCCTGCTCAGCTTTAGTGATCTCACGAGAAAACGGCATGTCTAACAAGCTCTTGCGCTCTTTGTTCATGTCGTAACTCTGTTTGTGTTTCATTGAGTTAGCTTTCTTAGTCAGCTTGTCGATATCATTAGTAAACTTAGTGATCATCTCTTGGTCACCACGGCCTTTGGCTGCCTCTAGTTTACGTTTGCAGTTATCTAGACGGTTATTAATATTTTGTAGTTCTTGCTTTAGGCTCATGGTCACACTCATATAGAAACGGAAAAGGGCGGCGAGTTTAGCATAAAGCCCACCCACTGCCCTAATTATAATCACTCTCAAACCACTTGGAATTTATATCATTATTAAGTAAAACTATTATTATCCAGCATCAATAAGGATTAGTTATGCTTTCACGCCTGCTCTTGCCTGCCATTCTTGTTTCTAGTAGCGCTTTTGCCGCTTCAGACAACATCGTGATTCGCTATCTAGAGCCAAACAACGCCAGCGAAGCCGAGCTAAAAACAGCCATTGAAGAGAGCGAAGTGAACCAAACTTTGATTGACCTTTCCGATCAACTTTTCCCTTTCAACAACACGCTAACCGTTCAGTATGGCAGTGACGATGGTCCTATGTACGATCCGCAGAACCATGTGGTGCACATGCCTTACCATTTCTACCAAGAAGCGCTGCACTACTTCAAAAAGAACAAGTATGACGAGAAATACGGTAAGTCCGCTGAATTAGGGGCATTAGATACGGTACTACATACATTGCTACATGAAGCTGGCCACGCTTACATTGCAGACCAAAACATCCCAATACTTGGCAAAGAAGAAGACGCAGTCGATAACTTCGCTGCCCTAATAATGATTGAATATGTTGAAAATGGTGCCGATGCGGCAATTAGCGCTGCAGATATGTTCGCCTTTGAATCAGAAGATAAGCCAGACAAATACGCATTTGGTGAGTATATCGATGAACACAGCTTTGATCTTCAACGCTACTTCTCTACCTTATGTTTAGTCTATGGCAGTGACCCGAAACAGCATCAAGGTTTGCTCGATGAAGTCGAAAATGACTTCTTAGCCGATCGTAAAGATTTTTGTGTTTTCCAGTACAGAAACATTGGTTACAACTGGCATTACTACTTAAATGTCGAGCAATCAACTCAAGAACAATAGCAATGCTTTATCCAAGGGTAGAGAAACTTTTTCTTTGCCCTTTCTTTTCCACTAGCTCACCTAATTGCACATCAAATATCGTCGAGCATCTAACCGTTTGATCATGCATACAAAATGTTAGGTCAATCAACAATCAGACACTATTCGACCAATGTCTAACTCCTCAGACCAACAAACCTCTTCAAATTCGCAGCCAAATGCCGATAAATTAGCTAACCTTAGTGTATTAACTTTGGTTCTACATCAATAATTCCAATAACTAAACTCTTTGCTTACGCTTAATTCAGACACAGTTTTAACAAAGCAAGAATGTATAATTACTAATACAGGAAGTTCGTATGAGTCTTACTATTCGTAGCCGCCTTTACATTTTGGCACTAGTTCCATTGCTGGTCATTGCAATCGGTATGTTGAGTTTCACCTACATGAAGACAACTGAGCTCAATGAACAGCAGATAAAAGTCACCCACACCAACATGACGAACATGAAAAAAGCGGAACTAAAAAACTACATTCAAATGGCAAAATCCGCTTTAGAACCTTTACTAGCTCGTGGTGCATCACTTGAAGAAGCACTCCCTACATTAAAAAGCCT
>NZ_JATABG010000497.1:0-2054 GCF_036533755.1 Vibrio sp. M260118
AAATCATGCTCGTCGTGGACATAGCCGTGATCAACGTTGATCACGCCATCTCGGTCTAAAAAGACTGCTGGTTTTGCCAAAATATGCTTCTCTTTTTGTGTTTTTCTTTATCAGAATTATTGCACGCTTTATTTCTTTCATCACTATCTAATTACCAATCGATTGGTCAAAAAATACGTTTAGACGTCTAGACGTAAAAATATCTATTGACACAAATCATGTAAGACCATAGCATCATCTACCAAATAAGATGTAGTTCGACATTATCTGCTGCTCTTCATCCAAATTGATAGTGAGTCTCTCGATGATTGAAATTAATCAAGTAAACAAGGTGTTCTACCAAGGCAGTAAAGAAATACATGCCTTAAAGGAGATCAACCTCAATATCCCACAGGGAACAATCTTTGGTGTGATTGGCTCATCGGGCGCGGGCAAAAGTACCCTTATCCGCTGTGTAAACATGTTAGAAGCACCAACGACGGGCTCTATTGTTGTCGATGGTGTCGACCTCACTAAACTGACTAAATCACAGCTTAGTGAAGCTCGCCGTAATATCGGTATGATTTTCCAGCACTTTAATCTGCTTTCATCGCGTACTGTGTTTGATAATGTGGCGCTACCACTAGAACTTGCAGCCAAAGACCAAGCGCATATCACAGCAAAAGTGACTGAACTACTAAAGCTAGTAGGCCTTGAAGACAAGCATGAGAGCTACCCTTCGAACCTAAGTGGTGGCCAGAAACAGCGTGTCGCTATTGCTCGTGCATTGGCGTCTGATCCTAAAGTATTGTTGTGTGATGAAGCGACGAGTGCGCTTGACCCTGCAACCACTCAGTCAATTCTTGAGCTACTTAAAGAGATCAACCGCAAGTTAAACATCACCATTCTACTGATTACTCACGAGATGGATGTAGTGAAGAGCATCTGTCATGAAGTAGCAATCATTGGCGGCGGTGAACTGGTAGAGAAAGGTACGGTAGGCGAAATCTTTGCTCATCCTAAAACTGAGCTAGCACACAAGTTTATTCGCTCAACGTTAGATCTCTCTATTCCAGAAGATTACCAAGTGCGCTTGCAACAGACACGAGTGGAAGGCAGCTACCCTCTTGTCCGTCTAGAATTTACCGGTGCAACGGTCGATGCGCCGTTGATGACGCAAATTGCACGCAAATTCAATATTGATGTCAGCATCCTCAGCTCAGACCTAGATTACGCCGGTGGGGTTAAGTTCGGCATGATGGTCGCAGAGTTGTTTGGTAGTGAACAAGATGACAACGCAGCCATTGAGTTCCTACGTGAGCACAAGGTAAAAGTAGAGGTACTTGGCTATGTCCTTTAATGAAATTTCACAGTGGCTGAACTTAAACAGCAATCTACTCATCGGTGCTACGTGGGACACCATCTACATGGTTGCAGTCGCGGGTATCGTTGGCTTTGCAGTTGGTATTCCATTAGGTGTAATCCTGCACATCACCAAAAAAGGTGGGCTATTAGAGAACACTAAGTTAAACAGCGTACTCGGTGCGATCGTTAACGTAGGCCGATCTGTTCCCTTCTTGGTGCTTATGGTTGCGATTATTCCGGTCACTAAGCTACTGGTTGGTACATTTATCGGCACCACAGCGGCGATTGTTCCTTTGACGATTGGCGCGATTCCATTTGTTGCTCGACTCATCGAAGGCGCACTTTTAGAAGTTCCTACTGGACTTGTTGAGGCAGCCCAATCAATGGGGGCAACACCTGTACAAATCATTACTAAGGTACTGCTTCCTGAAGCGATGCCTACTATTGTTAACTCGGTAACTATTACGCTGGTAACGCTAGTTAGCTACTCTGCAATGGCAGGTACGGTTGGCGGCGGCGGCTTGGGTGATGTTGCAATCCGCTACGGCTTCCACCGCTACGACGTCACTATTATGGCAGTCACTGTGGTTATGCTTATCGTGTTAGTTCAGATCATTCAATCAATTGGTGATGCGATTGTTCGTCGCGTCGATCACCGCTAAAAATAAAACAATTTCACAGATTTAATTTATAAGGAGATAGTGATGAAA
>NZ_JATABG010000498.1:0-2049 GCF_036533755.1 Vibrio sp. M260118
CGTAACTTCAAAAGAGAAACAGTGACATAATAATTTGAAATCATTATCCTATTCTTTAAACCTAAATATTTCCGATTCTGACCTAGCAAAATAGAAAATCTCGAATAGTTTCTCTGTGATACTAAAGAAAAAGCTTTTATAATTTCACATAAATACTCCGCTTTCTCAGAGGGGGTCATTGTTCCTGAATGTTTGGCATAAAACTTTTCAAAAGCATCAACAGATAAGGTCCTGACTCCGCCTTGCTCCCAATAAACAAAGACAGTCAAACTTGACTTATATGACCATCCAACTTTTTTTTGGACCTCGATAAAAAAGTCATAGTCTTGACTTCTTCTTAGATCTTCATCCCATGTACATAGGTCAAAAACTTCACGAGAAAGAAAAAACGAAGAAGTTTGAGCAACACCAGGAGACGAACCAAACAAAAATTTATAAGGGCTTTCCTGTTCAATCGCTCTAGAGTACTTAGGTTCTTGAACTTTACCGTTATCTAAAATAAAACCAGAATATATAGCATTGGCTCCTTTTTTTATCTGATCTAAGCAAGTTGATAAGTGCATTTCATTCCACCAATCATCGGAATCCATGTACGCAATATAATCACCGCTACTGTTTTTCATCCCATAGTTTCGAGCTACATTTGCGTTATCACAAACATCCAAGTAATGATGCTTGATTCTTTCATCTTGGATTGTTTCAACCATCTCAGTAATTACATTCCTATTCATTGAATTATTTTCAACCAAAACTAACTCAAGATCAGCAGTAACATTTTGAGAAAGAACACTATCAAGACAACGTTGCAGGCCTAATACTCTGTCGGTACATGGGATAACCACCGAAATCAATATATTCTTATTTTTCATTGTGATCACTAATCGGGAATAGTAATTCTTGTAAATCACCATTAAGGATTTTTAAATTAAAGTTAGCTTTGATAACCTTTTCAGCCGTATCAGCAATTGACTGGCGCTGAGAGCCATTCAGCTCTTCAAATGCATACAGAATGTTATTTTTTAGCGCTATTATATCGCCTTCATCTGATAAAAAGCCGCTTTTACCATGCTCTATTAATTCTGGTATACCTGAGTGAAAAGAGCTAAACACTAACAATCCTGAAGCCATTGCTTCCATTAGAGCTACAGGTATCCCCTCCATATCACCATTACTCGCAGTTATACTCGGTAAAACAAAAGCATCAGCTTCATTAAGCTTCTCAGCGACAATGTTTGATGGCAATGATCCTTTAACAGATACCCTGTCTTCTAAACCGAAATTTTTAACAAGATTCAAAACATCTTGATGTAACGGCCCACCACCTACAAGTGTTAAACGATAACGTTTCGGAAGCTCCTTGATTGCACCTAGCAATACAGGTATTCCTTTTTTCTCCACAAATCGGCAAACAGAAATCAAATTAATTACATCTCTGTTTAAGTCATCATACCTAGATATAAACTTGAAGTCGTCTACATCTACCCCCATCCTATGCACAGATATTTTTTCCGATGAGCAACCTAAATTTATAAGTCGCTCTTTCCAATAATAACTAACAGGGAGCATTAAATGGCCTAGCCTAAAAAGCCTTGAGTAATTTTCTTTTTCTCTTTCCAGCTCTGCATAAACGGACATATCATAACCATGAAAGATGGTTATGATATCAACATTTTTAATTACCCCTTCTTCAAGAAGTTTAGCCAGTTCAGCCCCCATTGGTCCGAAATGACAAACAATTGGCCCTTCCACGCCCTCAAAACATCGACCTAACATATACCCGTTGATACCAGATTTAGTTATCCAAATTAACCGATTCCATTTTAATTTTAAGAAATCACTTAAAAAGCAAAATATAAAATCAATAATTTTATTTTTTCTTTCAGAACTAGTATAGGCTGTTGTCAATCTTTCCATAAGGCTGTGTTTTTTAACCCATGGATGGTTCCTGCCACTTTTTTCTGGGGAAAAAGAGACCACCTTAACTTCAAATCCGGATTTTACCATTGCGGCAACTTGATTTAGTACAAAAGTTTCCGATAAAACAGGAAA
>NZ_JATABG010000499.1:0-2020 GCF_036533755.1 Vibrio sp. M260118
TCAACAAGGAACTGAGTTTTATAGTAGATCGTTTGAGGACCAGATGCATTGCGAACTGACCATTCGGCTCTACGGCCCGATTCCGTTTGAAGATATGAGACCCCATTGCTCCGAACAATGAGATTACTCCTCCTACCTTTGACGGCCCTGTTGAAGCTGCCGTAGTAGCCCTAATTGAGCGAGCAAACGAACGCTCGGCTGACGATATTACTTTTACTCGCGAGCTCATTAAATCGCTCAACGACTCCGACAGCCAAAACGCTTCATTGATTCTGAACCGAATGTCAAAAGTTGATGCGGTGGATAAAATCCTTGCTTACGCGCAGGTTCAGAGCAAAGTGGTTGGCGTTATCGAGTTAGAAGATGGTCGTCGTCGTCAAACCATTCAGCATATGAACCAAGTATGGGATGGTCAAAACTGGATGCTATTTAACCCAAGTAGCGCGAACCAAGTGATTAAAGAAAACATCCTAGTTTGGGATGAGTCGAACGTTTCACTCCTTGATCTAATTGGCGGTCAAAACAGCCAAGTTCATTTTTCAATGATCGCCAAAGATGTTACGCCATCTTTAGCAACTCAGAACAAGGTTGAAGCTGACGGCCTACTCAACTTCTCAATCCATAGCCTCCCTCTCGAAGAGCAAGCTATGTTTAAGACCATTATGCTGATTCCTATCGGTGCGCTTATCGTCGTGTTCCTTAGAGTCATCATTGGTCTTAAAACATCAGGCACATTTATGCCGGTACTGATCGCCGTTGCCTTTGTTCAAACGCAGTTAGTAACAGGTATTGTCGGCTTCTTACTGATTGTCGGCACAGGCTTGGTAATTCGAAGTTACCTCTCCAAACTCAACTTACTGTTGGTGGCGCGTATATCCGCCGTCATTATCACAGTAATCATGATTATCTCTGTGTTTACAGTCGTCGCGTTTAAGATCGGGCTGACAGAAGGCTTATCAATTACCTTCTTCCCTATGATTATCCTGTCTTGGACCGTAGAACGTATGTCGATTCTATGGGAAGAAGAGGGGGCGAAAGAGGTCATACTACAAGGTGGTGGCTCGCTACTCACGGCGGTACTGGTTTACTTAGCAATGACTAACTCATACATTCAGCACCTTACCTTTAACTTTATTGGTCTGCAGTTGATCGTTATGGGCGCTATTCTTTTACTGGGTACGTACACAGGTTACCGACTAACAGAGCTGCGACGCTTTAAACCACTTGCGGAGGACTAAACATGCTTTCACGTTTAACTTCGCAATTCACTTCCGCTGGTAAATTACGCCACAAAGGCATTATGGGTATGAACCAGCGCAACCATAGTTACATTGGGCGCTACAATGACCGCTCAAAGTATCCTTTGGTTGATGACAAACTTAAAACCAAGATCATTGCGCAGCAACATGGTGCTACCACGCCTGAGCTTATTGGTGTGATCAGCAACCAAGCTGAAGTTAAAACCATTCACAAGATGGTCAAGAACTGGCCGGGGTTTGTGATTAAGCCGGCACAAGGTAGTGGTGGTAAAGGTATTCTGGTTATCACATCACATGAGAATGGCGTCTACACTAAACCTTCTGGGGCGACTATTAATCAGGAAGACGTAGAGCGCCACATCAGTAACGCACTGGCGGGGTTGTTCTCACTTGGTGGCAAAAACGATGTCGCGGTAGTAGAAAACCTGATTAAGTTTGATGACTGCTTTGATGGTTTTAGCTACGAAGGTGTACCTGACGTACGTATTATCGTATTTAAAGGTTACCCTGTGATGGCGATGATGCGCTGTTCTACCGCGGCATCAGATGGTAAAGCCAACCTCCACCAAGGCGCTGTCGGTGTAGGGATCGATATCGCGACAGGCCGCGCAGTTCGTGCCGTTCAGTTTGACCAACCCATCACTCACCATCCTGATACAGGGAAAGAGCTAGCCACCCTGCAAGTGCCTCACTGGGAGCGCTTGTTGGTGTTAGCGTCAAGTGCTTGGGAAATGACGGGCCTTGGCTATATGGGTACAGAT
>NZ_JATABG010000500.1:0-2011 GCF_036533755.1 Vibrio sp. M260118
CTAAAAAGATTACTCGATTCAATACCTAAACAGAGCGATCCTGAGATCGTAACGGGCGAAGCTTGGCTGCCTGAACGTTTACTTGAAGCCAATCTCGACGACGACATGATGTTTTTATCCTTCGACACAGCACCTGAAGAGATTCAAGGTGAAGAGGAAGGGAGAGGGTTTGTCGAACACGAAGTCGAGATGATCCGTACCCGATTTGAGCAGATCATCGATGAGCAATCAGACACGAAAACCAAAGCCGATGCCATGCTTGCACTATTTTTGATGGGCCACGAGCTCTCTAGCTCAGAGATCATCGAGATTCTCGAAGACCCAGAAATCCAAGCACCACCAAACGAGTAGTGAATGAATAACACCTTACCTTTTCTTCTTGCAGGGCCGATACTGCGTAAAGTCACCCAAAGTGAGCTTACTTTCTGGCTCGTCACCAGTCAGCGATTGACTGGCCGATTCGAACTCAAGTTAGAACCCGAACAAGGTGTTATCTTTCAAAGCAACTTAGACAAATGCCACCAGCTAAAAGTTGGCGAGCGCTGTTATATCACCCTGGCTCATTTTAAGGGTGAATTTCCAGCCAACGTGGCATTGAGTTATGAGTTTCACACCCAACACGGCGCGTTAAGCTCACTCTATCCTGAGCTTCGCTATGACAACGAAGAAAGCCTAACCTTTAAGATTTCAACCAAAGCCGACTACATCCTGCACGGCTCATGTCGCAACCCACACCACCCTAGCAAAGATGCACTGGTGCAAACCGACGCAAAAGTAGCGACTCAATCACTACAAGATCGCCCAGACCTATTGATAATGAGTGGCGATCAAATCTATGCAGACCATGTAGCAGGTCCGACACTCGATGCGATTTTACAAACCATCGACTTGCTCGGCCTATACGATGAGAAGTTCGACCAAGATGCACCTATCGAATCAGGCCAAGCCTTGTATACGCACCCGCACTGCTTTTATGGTCGAGATAAACTGCTACCGCACTACGTCGACGATGGCACCCTGCTCACCAAACTGTTTCCGCATCGCAACACGCCTATTTTCAGTTCTCGCGAGTGTGAGAATCATTTAGTCACCTTTGCTGAGTTCTTGGCTATGTATCTGTTGGTTTGGTCTCCGACACTTTGGCCATGTTTGAATCATAACCGCTTAGCAGAGAACAACTTTAGCCATAGCGGCAGTACCCTGTCTCCTCAATTTCAACAGCAATGGCGAGATGAGAAAGCGATCATCGAGGAGTTCATCCAAGGACTACCTAAAGTTCAAAGGCTATTTGCCCATATTCCCACCTACATGATTTTTGATGATCACGACGTTACTGATGACTGGAATCTCACCGTTGGTTGGGAAAAAGCAGCCTACAGCAATCTGTTTTCAAAACGCATCATTGGCAATGGGTTAATTACTTATTGGCTCTGTCAGGGCTGGGGCAACGAGCCAGACAACTTCAACGCCGAGTTCTTATCGGTTGTTAATCAGTTTATCAGCGACCCTGAAAGCGCTCACCACGATGATTTTATTAACTATCTGTACGCTTTTGAGCGCTGGCATTACACTATTCATAGTTCGCCGAAAGTAGTGGTGCTTGACACCCGGACGCGACGTTGGCGCTCTGAATCGCGTATGAACAAACCCTCGGGCCTGATGGATTGGGAGGCGTTGGTCGAGTTTCAACAAGAGTTGATGCATCAAGATAAGGTGGTGATTGTCTCCGCAGCACCTATGTTTGGGGTGAAGTTTATCGAAGCACTGCAAAGAGGCGCGACTATGCTAGGTCAGCCACTCCTGATCGATGCCGAAAACTGGATGGCTCACCCTGGTAGTGCCAATACCTTGCTGAGCATATTTACCCACACTAAAACACCGACCAACTTTGTGATTCTTTCAGGAGATGTTCACTACTCGTTTGCTTACGACATTAAACTGAGATTTCGCCGCAGTAGTCCGAACATTTTCCAAATCACTTGCAGCGGGTTTAAGAACCAATTCCCAGAGC
>NZ_JATABG010000501.1:0-1991 GCF_036533755.1 Vibrio sp. M260118
CTGCTAACTATTCAGTTTTTTATTATCCTAAAATCAATGCTCTACGACATCTTTGACAAAGCTAAACCTCATGAATGCCCCATAGGCCATCAAAATCCTGAAATATGTCCATGCTCAAGCTGTCAAGACGCTAAGCGCTTTGCCGAATCAGATGCAGCACTAAAACGTGCAACCGCAAAAAACTTTGCTCCAACAGGCTCTTTAGTACCTGCAAAAATAGCTGTTGAGAAAGAAGAAGTACGAACAGAAACACCAAGAGCAAAAATTGAGAGACAGAGAAAAGAGAGGTACCAGGAGCGAGACAAAGAGTGGGACCAGATCAAGCGTAATTCCTATCAACAAGCATATAACTTAACAGAAAAAGAATGGAACGATGATTTACAAAATGACCTTAGAAAATATCTAGAAGAACGACATACACAAGTTTGTATTTTAAGTGTTGATGATGCAGCTAAGTGCGCCTTAAATATCTGGAATCAAAAAAAAGAAGATGGTGAAACAATCGGCAGCAAAGTATTAGGCATTTTAGGTGACCTTCATTCAAAAATCGACGTAGGAGTTGGCCTTGTTACTGCGGTACAAGTCTCAAGTGCTTTGGGCGGCCTTGGTGTTACTGTTAAACAATATGTTGACGTAAAAGGAATAGAAAGAATCGTAATTTCAAGCATTTGGAATGACCCAAAAATGCACTACGCCATTGTCAACGGGTTGAACATTAAAAAGAATCATCCTTACAGAATTACCAACCCAACAGTTAAACAACTCGGTGTTTTAGCCGAAGATACTGTAAATGGTTTTAAGAAAGGCGCAGTCTTAAGCTTAATTGTTTCTGCAACTATCAATACAAATGAGCTAGTGTTTAACGACGCCTACCATTTGGTCGACTGGTGTGGAAGTATGGGAAGTGACTTATTCAAAGTAATGACATCATTGACCGCAAGTGCTGGAATCGTATCTCTTTTTGTTTTATTTAGTATTTCTGTTCCAATTGTTGCGAGCTTCCTCATTTTCTTATTAGTTGATTCTGCGATAAGTTATTTTTGGGAAGAGTTTAAAGTTGAAGATGTGCTGATTAACGAGTTGAAAGAGCTAGCTAATGATAAATAAGATGATTTCAGTTCTTGGGGTGCTTATGTGGCTAACGCTAATGCCCTTAATCTTATGTTTACTCCTTAGAGATTTCTACGCCGTTTTATTTCTAACAAACAAAGAGTTATATGTGAGTTACTCTTTTGGGTTAATACCTTTTTTGTTCTTTTGTATCCTATTTACATTCGCAGCCGTTTTTTCATTGTTAACTAATCGAGAACAGAGATTAAAGTCATTCATAAAAAGGCGCTTTAGTAAAAATGGACTCTTATTACTGATTGCATTTACGATATGCTTGGGCTTATCAAGTAAACCATTTTTGGGAAAATACTTAATTGAACATGGATATGAGCATACTCAGCCCGAAAGTATAGAGAAGTCTTTTAACAAAGATTTCTTTATCCTAAAAAAATGATCCCGCGAATATGCCTTTAACTGGATGTATTAGCTCATCCGCCGGGTCATCGTTGCCCTTATTCTTCAATAAACCCCTACTATGCCAACAACAGCAGTATAAGAAACAAACAAGATTGAGCCATATCTCTAATTGCTTTAAAACTATATAGATAAAGAGTGACTAACTGCATTTTCACCGATAATGTAACTAACAAGACACGCAACATGTGGTGTATGGGATAGGTAAGTCATACCGTCGAAACTGTACAGAGTACTTACCTTGAGCATATTCGATTTGAAAAGAGTAGTTTATCTTAGATGGTGATTAAAACAGGCAGTTTGAATAGCCTAAGGCCTTTTGTTGCGTAATTCAGACGAGAAACCAAACCTCCTAAAGTTGAGCGACTTTTATACAATATACTGAGTTTCAGGCATACCAAGCCCTGTAAGTTTGTTCAGTGCTTTGATCATGGCGTAAGTCTCGCCAACCTGAGCGTTGTAATTTC
>NZ_JATABG010000502.1:0-1988 GCF_036533755.1 Vibrio sp. M260118
CTTCGCTGATTCCGGCAGTTGAAAAGGGAATTAAGCAAGCGCTAGAAGAGGGGGCGATCTCCGGTAATCCGATCAAAGACATCGAAGTAACTGTCTATGACGGTAAGTTCCACTCGGTGGATTCAAAAGAGATCGCGTTTGTGATCGCAGGTAAAAAAGCCTTCTTAAAAGCGGTCGAAGAAGCAGGTCCTATTGTGCTTGAGCCGATCGTACAGATGGAGCTTGCGATTCCAACACAATATGTTGGCGATGTGTCGGGAGACCTATCAGGCAATCGGGGTTTAATTGAAGGTACACAGCAAATTGATGCCAACTACACCTTGCTGCAAGCTAAATCGCCGATTAACGAGCTGCAAGATTACGCGAGAAGGTTGCGCTCGATTACTGGTGGTGAAGGCAGCTTTAATATGAGCTTAAGCCACTACGAACCCGCACCACCAAGCGTGCAAAAACAGGTGTGTGAGCAAGAATAGTTGCTCACCGCAATGTTCGAAAATTAAAAAGCCGCATCTGCGGCTTTTTGTTTACGAACTGGGCTCGGTGGTTAAAGCTTAACCGACAGTCGCTAGGCGGTGTTTCGAGTCGAGTAGGTGATTTGCTGACGCTTGACGTGCTTTGTCTGCGTTACCAGCCATGATTGCATCATAGATCTGGCGGTGTTCGTTAATACAGGTGCTGCCTTCTTCTGAAGAGTGAGCAATAAAGTTTACGAACATGGTGGTTAAGATGTTGCCAAATGGCAGGTAAAAATCGTTACCTGTCGCATTGAAAATTAGGCTATGGAAACGCGTGTCGACATCTAGCCAGCGAGCTTGATCAAACTCCTCTGCTTCTGCCACTTCGACCATCTCTTGGAAGGTTTCAGATAGGGTAATACGCTGTTCCGCGGTGGCATGGATCGCCGCAAGTGCACAAGCTTCGGGTTCGATGGCACGGCGTAATCCTAGGAATTGACCACAAAACTGGTCAGTATCCGCTAGACCATCCATCCACTCGATTAATTGAGGATCAAGAAAGTTCCAGTAAGCGCGGTTAATTACGCGGGTACCCACTTTAGGGCGAGACTCTAACAAGCCTTTGGACGTAAGTAGCTTCACCGCTTCACGTAGCGCGGTACGGCTAATGCCGAACTGCTCACAAAGCACCATTTCACCTGGCAAGATAGATTCTTGAGGTAGCTTACCCGACAGTATACCGCGTGCGATCTCGCGGGCTACTTGGACATGAAGGCTTCGTTTAGAGCCTGATATAGAGTGGAACTCTCCAGACATATTTGTCACTTATCATCTTTAAGTATTATTTAATCTAGACTATACCATTCAACTTGTCGTGTACCAAGCAGATGTGGATGCTATTTGAGCCAGCTTAAGGATATTCGGTGTTATCCGTGAGCCACTTCAATATAAAGCTAATATAGGCCGCGGTACCAGTAAACTCAAACGATGGTTGATTCCTCTTACTGGTATCGAACAAGAGCGTTTACAGAATGTATGTACTATTGTATTATTAGTTAATTGCCGTAATGGCAAAAGTAGGTAATCGGTCGTATTTCAAATGAGCTTTTATCAACGGCTCTATATTAGGTATGGAATTGGCTGCTGCTCATATTTTCGCTAAGTATGGCGCGAAAATTGGCACTACACGCATCGAAGTTACTTATCCCGTACCACTTTGGTATACCTTTATAACTATAAGGAACGTTACATGGCTCAGTTTTCTCTTGTAGAAGATTCACGTCGTAAGATCCATGTGCAAGTCGCGAGGCAAATTGCCCGTAAAATACTGTCAGGTGAACTAAAACAAGGTGAGAAATTACCTAACGAAATGGAACTTTGTGAAGCCTTCGGTGTAAGTCGAACCGCACTGCGTGAGTCAACAAAACTGTTGTCTGCAAAGGGCTTAATCGAGTCCAAACCGAAAGTTGGCACTACGGTTCGCCCAAGAAGCAGTTGGCATTTTTTAGATCCTCAGCTATTGAATTGGATTCA
>NZ_JATABG010000503.1:0-1981 GCF_036533755.1 Vibrio sp. M260118
AGCCATCACACATCACCACTTTCAACGAGCTTCTGAAGTCCCTGATTCTCTTTGAATAACTTAAACTTTTGAGCTTTGTAAAACTCAACCCCTTTCTTTACTTCATCAAGTTCTTCTTGTTTTTTATTCACATTGGCTTCAAGTTCGTTGAGTTTTTTCTCCGCTAGTCTGGACTTGTTTTGATATTGGTCATAAGACTCAGAGAGTTCGACAATTTGCATTAGTTCTTGCTCTAAATCTCCAAAGCTACAGTCAAACTTTTCAAGTACACGTCTTAACCATTTGGCATTATCAATTTCTTTATCAAACTCAGATTTCTGATTCGTTAGACGTTGAATTTGTCTCTTTAAGCTACTTTTCTCAAACTCTTGCTGTTTGATATGCTGCTTACCTAAAGAGTAGGCAGCACGCAACGCTTCAACTTTATCGCTGAGTCTAGATGTTGTATTACCGCTCAATAATTCGCTTCTTTGCCGTTTTAGTGTCGAGATTTGCTTAAACAGCTCCCTTTCTTGTCTTTTCAGATCTTCTATGTTTTTACTTAAGTCGTACTTGTGTTGCTGGTTATGATAGTGGGTTAATGCTGTCTGCGTTGTTACAATGTCACGGTTGGTTTGTTCCAGTGTATGGTTAGCTGCTTTGATTCTTTCATTTACCTGTTCAAGTTCACTTAAAGCTCGTTGCTGTTCGTTCTCAATCGAGGATTGTTCAATTGATGCGATATTTCTGGTTAGGAAGTGAAGAGGGTTGAAAGAAAGCCAAGTACAACGTTTGTGAAATTGGTCATCTAAAACCTTGTCGCTTAGATAAGAAGTAAAGTCGGTAGATGGGACAGTAAGATTGCTAAGATTCAGCTCAATCACACTCTCGAACCGCTTTCTGAGATTAAGAATCTGGTTTTGGTCAACTTCGGAGTCATCTAACGTTATTGTAAGATAGATCGCTTGATTATCTTGCAGTGTTAGTTCGATTAGAGGTCTAGTATCTGTGTCGATTAATAGGGAGCAGTGTGTCACATCTACACTAATGCTGTTTGTGCAAGTGTAATCAATAGGTATGGCTAGTTGTTGTTGGCTTGAAATTAAATAGGTTAAGCGTTCACAGATTTCGGATAGAACTAGGTGGTCGCATTGTTTATCAGAATGTTGAAATAGTTGAAAACTCTTCTCACGTTGGACACTCTTACCACAAACACGGCAATGACCTGTTAAGTCTTTGCTTTCCTTTGAGTCTATCAAAACACCATTGTCATTAAGGCAAAATCGAATTCCCATTCTTTGAGTGCTACACAACATAGCTAAACTCCCACAAGATCAGATACATAGTCATATTGAACCAGATTTTAGAGTAGAAAAATATGCAATTCGATTGGTATTTAAGGAATTAATTACAAATTTGGTAAAAATGGCTTTCCAAAGGTTAAACACAGAATGCGTGTCACGCATAGTTACACGCTGTAAAGTATTTATACATCAGCCACTTGCTTCTTGTGCCTGTGTTAACGTCCTGTTATGTTTCAATACACATAAGGCGTTGAGTGCATAGCCAAAGGATATGAGTGTAAATTATGCTGACAGAACTAATCGGAAAGAACATCAAAACATTTAGAGACGAACAAAAGCTGTCTCAAAAAGAACTTGCGGAGCAGCTTAACGTGGCTAGACCTGTGATATCAAATTGGGAAAATGGGAAAAACGAGCCATCCTCGTCTCAGTTACTAAAACTATCGAAAATTTTCAAAACTTCAACTGATGAGCTAGTAGGTAATACTTCAATCAAGAAGAAGGTTATTGTTGTTGATACGTCTGCGTTGATCAAAAGACCATCGATCATTGATGAACTTGAAGAGTTCTTTGAAGAGGTCGTCATACCAGAAGTAGTGATTTCAGAATTGAATAATCTGAAAGACAGAGGCAACCCTTCTACAAAACAAAAAGCTTGGTTGGTAATGAAATCCATTACTGAGAAGAAAGAAAAATTC
>NZ_JATABG010000504.1:0-1980 GCF_036533755.1 Vibrio sp. M260118
CTACATCGGTCAAGCATCTGAATCAGTTGCTACGCTAACCGAGGATACCACTCAAATTAATGAAGTAATTACCACCATCAACGCGATTTCAGAACAAACTAACCTGCTTGCACTTAACGCCGCTATTGAGGCAGCCCGCGCAGGTGAACAGGGTCGAGGATTTGCCGTAGTTGCTGATGAAGTTCGAACTCTCGCTAGTCGTACTCAAGCAGCAACGGTCGAGATTCAAACGATGATCGAGAAGCTCCAGTCAGAAACACGTAGTATCGCTTCTATCACTGAACAAACCGTAAGCCAAGCGCAGACCAGTAGCGATTTAGTTTCAGATATCGGTAATGATGTGAAAGCGATATCAGAGTCAGCGCGTTCTTTGATGGATATGAGCATTCAAATCTCTACTTCAGCGGAAGAGCAGAGCGCTGTAGCAAATGACATCGCCGCAGAGTTAAGCGATATCCGAACCCAGTCAAACACCATTCGTAATGTAGCGGAACAGTCTTCAGCAGGAGTCGCTAACTTGACTCAAGCGTCGGTCTCTTTGGCTGACATCTTGAAGAGTTACCGCACTCAATCTTAACTATTCAGATCATAGAATTAGGGCCTTCGGGCCCTTTCTTTTATTCCATTGCTTACCCTAAACCGTAGACATAGAGGATCAATAACTGTTTAGTAGAATATGAAAACAACAAGTGGCTTTCGAATCGCTCTCGATCACAATCTGATAACATCTTTCACACATAAGGCTTCATCGGTTTTAGACTAATTACTCAAACCAAATGGAGATCTTACATGGAACAGTTACTTGCCGATTACCCAATCATCACCGAAATCCCTGTCGCATGGGGCGAGATGGATGCCCTCCAGCACGTCAACAACGCTGTCTACTTTCGCTATTTTGAAACCGCGCGTCTAGACTACTTTAAGAAGGTAGAGCTTCTCGTCGACCTCAAAACACACCATATCGGCCCGGTGCTCAGCCATACAGACTGTCGTTACAAAATTCCTGTGACCTATCCAGACACCTTGCTCATTGGCTCTAAGGTCAAAGAACTACAAGACGATCGCTTTACTATGGAATACGTTATCGTTAGCAAAAAAGTCGGTAAAATCACCACGACTGGCACAGCCACCTGTGTGATGTTCGATTTCAAAAACAACGTCAAAGCTATGATACCTGAGCATGTCTTACAGGCGATAAAGTCAGCAGAGGAGAAGTAGAACTGAGGGGCAATAGCCTATCAAAGCAGTGTCACTCGCCAAGCGACTTGGTATATACTTCGCCCCATCAAAAATAAACTTCAATTTTGTTCATGAACAAGAGCTTACTTACCAACATCATTGCCCTAGCACTTTTAGCCGGGGGTTATCACACCGATAACCACGTTGCCTTTTACGCGGGCTTATTCGCATTTTCAGGCGCCATCACCAACTGGTTGGCCATACATATGTTGTTTGAAAAACTGCCGGGGCTGTATGGCTCGGGCGTGATTCCTGCGCGCTTTGAAGAGTTTAAAGCGGCAATCAAAAACCTGATGATGGAACAGTTTTTCACTCAAGAGAACATCGACAAGTTTTTAAGTAAAGAGATGGCCGGTGGTAAGTCACTTAATCTTGAGCCTGTGCTTGAGAAGATTGACTTTAACCCTACTTTTGACTCGCTAGTTGAAGTAATCGCGAACTCTCAGTTTGGTGGCATGCTTGCGATGTTTGGTGGTACTGAAGCCCTAGAACCAATGAAACAACCTTTCGTCGACAAGATGAAAGAAGCCATCGTCGATATGAGCCAAAGTGATACCATCAAAGACGCGTTGAAAGAACAGCTTGAAGCACCAGCGATGATGGATGAGATCCGTACCAATGTTGAAAACATCATTGATCAGCGCCTAAGCGAGCTAACGCCAAAGCTAGTCAAAGAGATGGTGCAAAAGATGATCAAAGTGCACCTTGGCTGGTTAGTAGTTTGGGGCGGCGTATTTGGTG
>NZ_JATABG010000505.1:0-1980 GCF_036533755.1 Vibrio sp. M260118
AGTGCGAAGATTATTTCACCATAAGCCACCGACAAGACCTTGGTTAAAAGCGTTTACTTGGCTACCAATTTTAGCCATAGTTTTGGCTGCCTCTCTAATTGCAATTGATCGTTGGGTTTCCTTTAGCGCGCAAGATCAATTGTTTAGTGATATCAAAGATGTCGATTCATTCGATGTTGCAGTGGTTCTTGGCACCAGTAAATACTTAGGCAAGGTGTTAAATGAGTATTATGCCAATCGCATTGACGCAGCGATTGAACTGTATGAACAAGGAAAAGTAGAGAACTTTTTGCTAAGCGGCGACAACGCACACCGTTCGTACAATGAACCTTGGACGATGAAACGTGACCTACTTAAAGCGGAAATACCTGAAGAGAACATTTACTTGGACTACGCGGGGTTTAGAACATTAGACTCTGTCGTTAGAGCCAAAGAGATTTTCGACACTAACAACTTCCTAATCATCTCGCAGAAGTTTCATTGCGAACGAGCCATATTTATTGCTAACTCACACAATATTGATGCGAAGTGTTTCGCTGTAGCAGGCCCTTCAAAGCATTCAGGATTCAAAGTTCGTTTGCGCGAAGTGTTCGCGCGAGCCAAAGCCGTACTTGATATCTATATAACTAAAGCACAACCCAAGTTTCTTGGGCCTAAAGAGCCGATAGTTATTGAGCACGCCCAGGAAAGCTCACTCGAATTACAACCAAATGACACTAGTCCTGTCCAGGATAATCAAGAGTAACCACTTGATTTCGACCTTGACGCTTAGCCATATACAGTGCCTCATCCGCGCGGGTTATCATCGAACTAACACGCTCATGGTCTTTTGTAGCCACCCCCACACTAGTCGTTAAAGGATCACCATGCACCCAAATATGAGATTCGACACGTTGGCGAATCTTCTCAGCCAAGCGACTCGCTTTTTCCTGGGTTAAGCTCGGACAAAAGACAACAAACTCTTCCCCTCCCCAACGCACCAAACGTTCACTTGGGCTAAGTATTCCCCAAACCACCATAGTAAACTCACGCAAAATGTCGTCACCCATAGCATGACCGTACTTATCATTAACCAACTTAAAATGATCAATATCTAGATAAAGTACCGACAAGGTATGTTTCCCGGCAGAATCATCGGCATAATGCCTATCAAGCCACTCTCGAATCGAATGGCGATTCATCGCGCCAGTCAATGCATCTCTGTTCGCCAGCTCAGCAAAATGAACATTTTGTTCTTTTAGCTCAATGTTTAGACGACTTAAATGCTCTTGCCTAAATTGCGATTGACGTATTATCTCATGACTACGTCTGACTTCGACAATGCTATAAACAAGCGCTAGCGACACCCATAATATCAATAAGGAGAGCATCAAGGTTTCACCTTCAATATACGCACCAACGAGCTCAATACTCTTAATCGTCATTTTGTACTCACCGGTATAATGCGCAGAGCCAGTCGCAAGTTCAAGCTTAGTGACATTGGTATACTCGGGAGCAGAGTGGGCGATAGGAATATTGTTGTCGCTCAACCACCAAGTTAAAACCTGTAAGTTAGCAATCGGAATTTCAATAACACCCTGTCCAACACCCGGTTGATAGGAAACTCCGTTATACTTTTGTGTATATTCATTACCTTTCAAAGAGTATTCAGGATTGAAATTGCGCAAATATAACCGCATGTTGGGAAGGTTTTCACTATCAAGTTGCTCGAAGTCGATATTAAGATAAATCGTATGATAGTTGGCTAAATCTACACCTTGATGTAGGTTTTTGCCTAGTTGAATAGAGACGCCACAGTATGGCCAAGGATAAGCATCGGTTTTATCAAGTTTGCATTCAAGCACCGCTTCTGAACCAGAAACGGTCACCTTTGAACGACTGACACCACCTTGCACCTGATCATTGGTTGCTAAATATTCAAACTTATCAGGACTAATTTTGAATATATGTCCGCCGCCGTGCATCCAATAAAGCTGCACT
>NZ_JATABG010000506.1:0-1969 GCF_036533755.1 Vibrio sp. M260118
GGTAGGGATTTTTATATGCAACAACATAAACCTATCTCGTCGTAAAAGCTCATATTTTTTCCTTTTCTATGCTTAAACGCTCATTTTTTATGCTCGTTTATTTTCGTTTATCTCGATTTATGCAAAATTATTGTGCATAAACAGGGAGAAGTCGCCTCTTAACTGCCAGTTCATAACGGGAAGTATGACCCCAAGGACAGATAAGCAGATCAAGATTAGCTAAAATAGAAATAACGAAACAAAAGGACTCTTACCATGACTGAGCAAAAGTACATTGTTGCCTTAGATCAGGGAACAACAAGCTCACGCGCGGTGATATTAGATCACGATGCAAATATTGTTAGTATTTCGCAACGTGAATTCACTCAGATCTATCCTCAGTCAGGATGGGTAGAACATGATCCCTTGGAGATCTGGGCAACCCAAAGCTCGACCCTAATTGAAACCCTTGCTAAATCGGGCATCCGCAGTGATCAACTCGCTGCCATTGGCATTACCAACCAACGTGAAACCACCATTGTGTGGAACAAAGAGACAGGCAAACCTGTTTACAATGCGATTGTTTGGCAATGTCGTCGAACCGCAGAGATCTGTGAAGAGCTCAAAGCGCGTGGGTTGGAAGAGTATGTGCGTGAAAACACAGGCTTACTGCTCGACCCTTATTTCTCTGGCACCAAAGTCAAATGGATTCTCGATAACGTAGAAGGCGCACGAGAAGACGCTGAAGCAGGCAAGCTACTGTTTGGTACGGTAGATACCTGGCTAGTGTGGAAGATGACACAAGGTCGAGTTCACGTAACGGACTACACCAACGCTTCGCGCACCATGCTGTTCAACATCAACCAACTTTGTTGGGATCAAAAACTCCTTGATGAGCTTGGTATTCCTGCGTCTATGATGCCTGAAGTGAAACGTTCTTCTGAGGTTTACGGACAAACTAACATTGGTGGTAAAGGGGGTACTCGAATTCCGATTGCCGGTATCGCAGGTGATCAACAGGCAGCACTCTACGGCCAAATGTGTGTAGAAGCAGGCCAAGCGAAAAACACCTATGGTACAGGTTGCTTTTTACTGATGAACACAGGCCAAGAGAAGGTTAACTCGACTCACGGGCTACTGACCACTTTAGCCTGTGGACCAACTGGCGAGCCTGCATATGCTTTGGAAGGTGCTGTCTTTATGGGAGGCGCGTCAATCCAATGGCTACGTGATGAAATGAAGCTGCTTGCTGATGCGAAAGATTCAGAATATTTCGCCACTAAAGTAGACACCACCAATGGCGTCTACGTCGTTCCCGCTTTCACTGGCCTTGGTGCGCCATACTGGGATGCTTGGGCTCGCGGAACCATAGTCGGTCTGACTCGTGGGGTTGGGGCAAACCACATTATTCGTGCAACGCTAGAGGGAATCGCCTACCAGACTCGTGACGTGCTTGATGCGATGCAGGCAGATTCCGGGATTCAACTCGCGAACCTTAGAGTCGATGGTGGTGCTGTCGCCAACAACTTCCTCATGCAGTTCCAATCCGATGTCCTGGACACTGAAGTTCACCGCCCTAAAGTGACTGAAGTAACCGCTTTGGGTGCCGCGTACCTTGCAGGATTGGCAGTAGGATACTGGAACAGCATTGATGAACTGCAGAACAAAGCTGAGCTCGATCGTACCTTTGAACCGCACCACGACGAAGAGAAGCGTGACCGCCGCTATAAAGGCTGGAAGCGTGCTGTTAAATGTGCTCAAGTTTGGGCAGAGATGCACGATCAAGAATAGCACTCACAACTTTTGCTATTAATACTGTAACAGGGCACTTAAAAGTGCCCTCAGATTGATGACGAACCCCACTTTTTAAGTGGGGTTCTTTGTATGGAGCGGCCGTAGGCCGCGATCGCGATATTTTTGGTTATACGACGAACTGAAGTAACCAACCCTTAGAGTGGCATACAGAAGTCAGTATTGGCCTTATTTCCGT
>NZ_JATABG010000507.1:0-3012 GCF_036533755.1 Vibrio sp. M260118
TGTAGATTCAATTGGTCATTGCAACAGTTTTACTAAAATACTGATTTGCACAGGCACTAATGATGAAGCGAGCAAAACGTACATTTACTCAGGACGAAAAAGATCTAGTATTCAGATTATGGAAACAGGGAACAGGCTTTAGTGATATTGGCCGTGTCTTAAACGCTGCTCCTGGCACGGTATTCACAGCCTTACGCGAAACTGGTGGTATTAAACCTAATCCTCGCAAAAGGAATAAACAACATCTCACGCTCGAAGAACGGGAAGAAATTAGAGTAGCGTTATCAGCCAAAATGTCGTTGAGAGCCATAGCTCGTATGCTGAATCGCTCCCCCTCAACAATTTCAAGAGAAGTCGCTCGCAATCGAGGTCGTCGTTATTACAAAGCTGTTGATGCTGACAACCGTGCAAAACGTATGGCTAAACGCCCAAAACTTGGGGTCTTAGAGCGCAATCCTGAACTCAGAAAAATCATCATGGCGAAACTCGAGCTTAAGTGGTCTCCAGAACAAATATCTGGGTGGCTTAGTGTAGAGTATTCGCGTAGAAAGCACATGCAGGTATCACACGAGACAATATATAAATCCATTTATGTTCGAGCAAAAAGTATCATTCATCACTCATTCACTCAGTACTTGCGTAGAGGCCGGCCAATGCGCCACAGTCGGTATCATCGTCGAAGTGGTGACCGAAGCTTCACGAACATTGTGAACGGAATTTCAATACACGAGCGTTCTAAGAATATTGATAACCGTAAATCAGTTGGCCACTGGGAAGGCGATCTTGTCTCGGGTTCAAGAAATACACACATTGCTACTCTTGTAGACCGAAAGTCTCGCTTTACTATCATTCTTAAGTTGGCAGGTAAAGACGCTGAATCTGTGCATGCTGCGCTAATAGAAGCGTTTAAACAAATGCCTGCTGAATATCGAAAATCGTTAACATGGGATAGAGGTATGGAGTTAGCGAAACATGCCGAGCTGACTAAAGAAATAGGGATCCCTGTCTATTTTTGCGATCCTCAGTGCCCATGGCAAAGAGGCACTAACGAAAATACCAACAGCTTAATTCGACAATACTTCCCTCGAAAAACAGATTTATCACCTCACTCACAAGAAAAGCTCAATGATGTCGCCACTCAACTTAATGAACGTCCAAGGAAAGTATTGAAATATAAAACACCATCACACATTATTGAAAAGGGTGTTGCGATGATCTCTTGAATCTACACTTCATCAAAGCTGAGTCGCCTCGATACCCGATAACTCAGCTCTGCAAGGTAATGAGAGTAAGCCGTTCTGCCTATTATGACTGGCTACAACGACCAGCCAAGCTCATTACAGCGGAAACTCTAAACCTTTATCGTCGAGTCAAAAAGCTCTTTGAGAAAAGTCGAGAGAGTCTGGGGAATCGAGAGATGACGAAAAAGTTGCGTGCAGAAGGCTTTACCGTTGGGCGTTACCGAGTACGCTCCGTGATGAACAAGCTTGGTCTAAAAGTCACTCAGCGAGTCGCTTACAAGGTTACAACGAAGCGCAAGCATAGCGATGCTGTCGCTGACAATCTGCTGAACCAAAACTTCAATCCCATCGCTCCTGATCAAGTTTGGGCCGGTGACGTGACTTACTTAAAAACAGGGGAAGGCTGGATGTACCTGGCGATTGTGATGGACTTGTACTCCAGGCGGATAGTGGGTTGGCATGTCGATAAACGAATGACGACTGACTTAGTTAGTAAGGCACTGACCAAAGCCAATAACTTAAGGCAGCCAAGCAAGGGGTTTGTGTTTCACAGTGATCGGGGCTCTCAATATACGAGCAAGAGATATCGTACCCTACTACAAGGGCTGGGCATACGAGCTAGCATGGGAGATGTTGGAGCGTGTTGGGATAATGCCGTGGTTGAACGATTCTTTGGAAGCCTGAAGCATGATTGGCTGTTTAAAGCGCATCAACCAACTCGAGAAAATATGGAGAAAGATGTGTCAGCCTACATGAGGTACTACAACCTCGAAAGACTACACTCGGCGAACAATGATATGTCGCCAATTAACTATGAAAATTCTCTAAAGAAAGTGTCCGGTTGGGGTTGACCAGTACAGGGATTTAAGGTGGAACTTAACCCAACAACGTTCATTTTTATCATTGATAAAGCTAAACGTATGACTACCAAAACCATGCATATGGCGATAACTTTTTGGGATCCCTCTATCACTCATTACAACCGTGACCTGATGAAGTGCTTCAGGTAAAAGCGTCCAAAAATCCCAGTTGGTATTGGCACACCTCATATTGGTTCTCGGATCGCGTTTCACTGCGTGATTCAAATCGGGAAACTTGAGTGGATCTCTTAGAAAAAAGACTGGAGTATTGTTACCAACAAGATCCCAGTTTCCTTCATCAGTATAAAATTTTATCGCGAATCCTCTAATGTCTCTTTCTGCATCAGCTGCTCCGCGTTCACCTGCTACTGTCGATAGGCGAACAAAAACATCCGTTTTTTTACCTACAGATGAAAAGATATTGGCTTTAGTGTACTGAGTAATATCGTGGGTGACAGTAAATGTCCCATAGGCACCAGAGCCTTTTGCGTGCATTCTTCTTTAAGGAATAACTTCGCGATCAAAATGGGCTAGTTTTTCTAAAAACCAAAAATCTTGTAGAAGCATTGGCCCTCTAGGGCCAGCTGTTTGTACGTTTTGGTTGTCGGAAACGGGGCATCCGCTCGTTGTAGTAAGTTTATTTTTATCTTTCATTGCAGTCCCTTTTATTTGCTTACAGTGTGAAAACTTAATCTCTGAAGCTAACAATAATTATTGATATTTTTGCGACTTTGATTAGGGTGTTTACTCTAGTATGCAACCGGCTTTGTTGCGTAATTCGATGGAACTAAATCAAGAAACTACGATCTGAGCGGCTACGCCCATCAATCGTCGTAGCCTCATGCCTAAACCTCGTTACAAAACAACTAACTGGAAGCAGTACAATAAATCCTTAATCAACCGTGGTTCTC
>NZ_JATABG010000508.1:0-1963 GCF_036533755.1 Vibrio sp. M260118
CTATCTGGGTGTTCCGTAAACGCTAATAGGGTGATTGTTCGAGCTTAAGTTGCGAGCTTTGTTGGCCAGTTGTTTTTGTTTTGCAATCTATGGCTTTTGCATTTTGCAATTGATTGCAAAATAATAACAGCTTATGCGCGTTGTTTTTGTGAAATAGGTGAATAACTAACCAAAAATATAGGTTTCAGGGTATTTTAAATGTTGGCATGGTAAATGCTTCATAGATATTGACCCTTCTTAAGCCGAGGGTCACCTAGCCAACTGACGTTGTTAGTGAACTTAATTTTGTTCACACTTATATGTAGCCAATCACGATTGTTGTGATTGGCTTTTTTTCTTTTTGGCGGGGATGTTTCTAGCAATGATCAAGCGTCTTGACATCCGCTATAGCAACTCGGCTTTCTCGGACAGACTGCACCACGTGAACAGATCACACGGGCATCGGATTCAATTCCTCGTTCAATCCAATTGATATTCAGAATCTTCGCGATGGTGGTGAACTCTTTCTGCATATTTCGTGGAATAGCCGCACTTCCTCCATTACTAACACATAGCGATTTGAGTTCTTCTGCTAGCTCCAGTGCGTTACCACCTTGAGCATTGATCGCAGGGTTTAGATCAATCCCGGCGCACAGAACACGATTGTTGCCTGCAGGGTCGGTCATATTGACAGACTCACAGCAGTAAATTCTTGGTTCATCACCAACATTTAAGATTGAAATCTGTGCTGAACTGCCTTGTTGAGGTTCAGACAAACGTCTAAATACCGCCCAGTGCTGACAAGGGTCATTTACTTTGCGCATATTCCCCCAAGGTAATGGAATCCCATTTCCTCGATATACGGCTTTGAGCTTGTTCTGGCCGTAAGCATCAAAGTAGTGCCAATGCGGGTAGGGAGACACTACTGTCATGCGACGCATAGCCACTGAGGGAGAGACGCCCGCCTTCTGGTGGACATCAATCTCATAACCACTGCGGTCAAGCAGTTGTCGGAAGGGCACTTTAGGACAAAGTAGTGCGCCAGCAAAAAAGCTAGATTCAAAATCGCGCCATGCCTGGAGAATATCCTGTGAGTTTAGCTCTGAGGTTGAGTTAGTCTGACCGTTGTCTTCCCAACTATTCGCATGCCCGACTGACAGAACGCTCTTTAGCCCCTCTTTGCTGTGGAGTACACAGTGGCCGATATAAACCGCCAAATCGTATTTGAGACGAGTAGGGTACTGTTTTAGCACCTCGTTGAGATAAAGCGTGCCCGGAGGTTCAAAAAAGGAGGTGACAATCTGCTTAGCGCTGACTCCGAGTTCATCGACTACATCTTGTGACGGGCGCGAAATCCAGCGTATCGTCAAGCCTAAGCTACGAGCAATATCCATTAGATCTTCAGCTGATAGATTAAGTCTCTTTAGCCCTACCTCTTCTGCAGCACGTTCTAAGTCTGGAAAGTGGTTCTGGTTGCTCTCTTGGTGGGCGCGAATAAGAAGATGAGCAAACTGGCGGCCAGTAATACCTGTTTGTGACAACATCTCGGGGATGGCGATCTGGAGGATTTCATTTGAGAACAAAAAGCTAGGTTCCAACGCCATACCGCTGATGCCCCCTCGATTGCCTTTGTCAGGAGTAATGTCAGCTTGCTCTGGTTCATCGTCTAAAAACCACGCCGGGTCTTTTTGAAACACTTCCGCAATCACTTCAAGCATATCTATGCTCGGAACACGTTTTCCACGTTCGATCATCGAAAGGTAGGAGACCGAAGGCGCGTACTCTGGGTTCACTCTTATACAACGAGCTGAGAGGTCTTCCATTGTTAAGTGGTTGCGTTTCCTAAGGTTTCTTATCTTAGTTCCTAGAAAATGAGACTGACGAATGAGACTTTTTGACACTGGCATTTTGTAAAATTCACACTGTAAAATTTTTGTTGTGAAATTGTAGTAAAAAAATCACTAGTATACAAATTAAGCAATGA
>NZ_JATABG010000509.1:0-1959 GCF_036533755.1 Vibrio sp. M260118
TGGTGTTTTATAATGAAGAGCGTAATCATCAAGGACTCAATGACCTCACTCCTGATGAAGTCTACTTCGGCAGACAAAGATACGCTGCATGAGCAAGATCAACCACTTAAGAAATTAGCTTATGTGTCCAACCATCGGGGTCCACTTCTCTACGTCATTACAAGAGTATCGGGAAAATAACCTTTCACACTTGAAACACCTGTTGCAAAACACATTAGCAACACTGGAAAAGCACTATGCTAACGGCCACCCCGAAACAAATAAAATCATTCTATCTCAAGCTATACAAATATTTGAAAGACTAGCGCAAGGACACTCTCTTAAGCAGGCAAAAGAGCAAGTTAAAAAAAAGCTATATATCGATATGCTTACGCATGACGAATGGTTGAAAAATAAAATTATAACCAACCCCAATGGTGTGGCATGCAACGGAAAACAAGACTTAAAAGAAGGTAAAAATACTCAACGTGCAACTAACAAGGCCATGCGACAAGATCTGCCGTGCTCAGAATTTGATATGTGTCATAAATGTAAGTCAGCCAAATCTGTAGATGCTCCTGATGATATCTACAAACTGATCTCATTCATTGATGTATTAAAGGAGGCTTTAGATCGTTATCCAGATGCAAGGCAAGATGTCCAAGAAAAAATAGATGCATTTGAGTACACACTTGAAGGCGCAAGCCCCAACGTTCTAGAAGAAGCTATGCTCTGATGAATCCCCTAATGATTTTTATCAAAATCATTAAGTTAAGGTAGATACACATCTTGTCATATGATCAAATGGTTTCGCCAAAAATCAATAATCAGACAACAAAATGTGCGAACTCGATATTTTACACGACTCTCTTTACCAATTCTGCCCCGAATTACACTTAAAACGACTCAACAGCTTAACGTTGGCTTGCCACGCCTTACTTGACTGTAAAACTCTCACTCTTACCGAACTTGGCCGTAACCTGCCAACCAAAGCGAGAACAAAACATAACATCAAACGAATCGACCGATTGTTAGGTAATCGTCACCTCCACAAAGAGCGACTCGCTGTATACCGTTGGCATGCTAGCTTTATCTGTTCGGGCAATACGATGCCCATTGTACTTGTTGACTGGTCTGATATCCGTGAGCAAAAACGGCTTATGGTATTGCGAGCTTCAGTCGCACTACACGGTCGTTCTGTTACTCTTTATGAGAAAGCGTTCCCGCTTTCAGAGCAATGTTCAAAGAAAGCTCATGACCAATTTCTAGCCGACCTTGCGAGCATTCTACCGAGTAACACCACACCGCTCATTGTCAGTGATGCTGGCTTTAAAGTGCCATGGTATAAATCCGTTGAGAAGCTGGGTTGGTACTGGTTAAGTCGAGTAAGAGGAAAAGTACAATATGCAGACCTAGGAGCGGAAAACTGGAAACCTATCAGCAACTTACATGATATGTCATCTAGTCACTCAAAGACTTTAGGCTATAAGAGGCTGACTAAAAGCAATCCAATCTCATGCCAAATTCTATTGTATAAATCTCGCTCTAAAGGCCGAAAAAATCAGCGCTCGACACGGACTCATTGTCACCACCCGTCACCTAAAATCTACTCAGCGTCGGCAAAGGAGCCATGGGTTCTAGCAACTAACTTACCTGTTGAAATTCGAACACCCAAACAACTTGTTAATATCTATTCGAAGCGAATGCAGATTGAAGAAACCTTCCGAGACTTGAAAAGTCCTGCCTACGGACTAGGCCTACGCCATAGCCGAACGAGCAGCTCAGAGCGTTTTGATATCATGCTGCTAATCGCCCTGATGCTTCAACTAACATGTTGGCTTGCGGGCGTTCATGCTCAGAAACAAGGTTGGGACAAGCACTTCCAGGCTAACACAGTCAGAAATCGAAACGTACTCTCAACAGTTCGCTTAGGCATGGAAGTTTTGCGGCATTCTGGCTACACAATAACAAGGGAAGACT
>NZ_JATABG010000510.1:0-1950 GCF_036533755.1 Vibrio sp. M260118
GTTCCTCTTTCTCCATCCACGCTTTTTCGATGTCACACAGTTGTTTGGTTTTCGAGTTGAGGAAAAAGAAGCCGACTTTGACATCGTCATGACCCTCTTTCGCATTCTGCTTCATATGAGAAAACAGCTTGGAATAGGTAAACATGTACTCTTGAGCTTGGGCGGGCATGATTACCGCAGCGGAAAGAGCTGCAGTTAAACAGGCTAACGATACTTTTTTCATTATTTTCTTATCTTATTAATTAGTTACTGGCTAAAGGTAATTCCCAGAACTGCTGATTGTGCCTGATCATTGCCTGTAAATCGTTGACGTATGCCTCACCTCGTTCAGAGTATCTTAGCAATCCTCGAGTCAGTGCCATAGCTGCATCTGTATCGGTCAAACTTTGCTGATTAAGATGGCGCTGATAGCGGATTTCTCGTAGCTCTTTGTATGCATTGTTGCGGTTGACGTTCATGAAGTAACCATGAATAGATTGCTGTACAGAGCTAAACTTCGCTACTTCATGTGTCATGCCATCTCCCCTTTGTAGCGGGATAAGACCGCACCCTTGGCTGTAACACCATTGGCCAAAATAGTTATTCGCTTGAGTCGCAAAGCGTGACGTTCCCCATGCTGATTCATTGGCACCTTGAACCAAAACGAGAGCCTCAGGGATCACGTCGACACGATGTAACATCTGATCGATCCAAGCCTCTGTAATACCATCAGCAGCAACCGCGACTTTATAGAGTTTACCTAAACGTCGGGCATAACTTGTGTCCGATGAATTTAGGGACTGCGACGCATAATTCTCGCGTATCACATTTAAGCGCTCACGCTCTGCAACGATACGCTGGTTCTCTAGTGCAATGCCAGGCCGAAGATAATCAAAGAACGCCTGCTTCTTCTGTTTCACATCTTTGATTGAAGTAAAATCAGGAGCGGCTCCTATGAGTGCACCTTTTTGTTCAACGACTTGCGCGTTCTTTCGACGCTCGGTCTCTTCGATTTGCTTTTGCTCATAGCTATACAAACTACAGCCTGCAATGACACTGGCTGCCGCAATGGCTAAGAATTCGCTCTTACGCATTGAACACTTGTGGATCATTGTTATCGTCCTGATCATTTTTGGTTTTGTCGGAGGCAACGACTTTTAGTTTAATGCCAAACATATTACGGTAAATAACGCCTTTTACGTGGAAGAAGAATGGTAAAACGATGATTAAACCAAGCCCGTAGAACATGACACCGGCTACAAACATTACCGAGAGTAACGAATAGATACCCGCTAGGACAAAAAACTTCTTATTGACTGCACGTAGCGACAACCATAGAGATTGTAATGGTGAGACTTGCTTTTCACAGATAAGAAGAATTGAGTTGGTAAATGCCAACGAGAGATACAGTGAAAGAAATGGAAAGATCATTCCTGCTATACCTTGCAGTAGCAGACTCATCAACGTAGCAATAATAACAGGAACCGTATACTGCAGCCCTTTGCCGATATGGCGAGGCTTCGTTTGCAATCCTGCTGCATGGCTCATCGCCATTAAAGAGATGCCCGCGTAGATTGGTGCGCTAATTACTTCATAGCTAAAGTTCGCGACCATGATGGCATTGAAAATACTCGGATCAAAACCGTCTGGGTTAGTCACCGCATCGATAATAACACCTGGATTACCCAACTGCAGTTTTAGCGCGATATAGAAGATACCGACCTGCAATACGATCAAGGCTACGATCGCAGGGGAAAAGGAGAGGAAGTTTTTCATTGTGTGTTGCCACGCTTCCCTTAAGACATCCCCGGCTTATAGCTCGTAGTCACCCGTCAATGCGCGTTCTACGCTTCCACCTAAATTGAAGTCTTTTTCAATGTCTTTGCTCATTCTTGAATCCAGTGCCCGATTTGAAAAAACCAAGCTAACTTGTTGATAAAAAATTGGCTCGATTATACTTCAATCGTCGCG
>NZ_JATABG010000511.1:0-1940 GCF_036533755.1 Vibrio sp. M260118
GACGAATTTATCACCGATCTGTTGGCCAGGAATTGAGACCGCACAAACTTCAGGATATGATTCAGTCATAATTCGATCGCCAGAAAAACGCAATGAGAAGGTCTCAAATCATCATATCCAAACAAACGCAAAAGTTAGAGTGTCAAGCTAACGAACGGTTAACGAGTGCATACAGAAGTGAACGAGCTCGTCAGGAGATCACGGAAGTAGAGTTAAACCGTAGTAAAATCGTGATGATAGATGAGAACGGCAATATTAAAAGAGTTCCCATCCTCGGTGAGCACTAAATAGAAGTGGTTAGTCGAGCTAATAAGAATAAGGAAATGTTATGAATATCGAGCTGTCCCCCATAGAAGCACGAGTAATAGGATGTCTAATTGAGAAAGAGGTCACCACCCCTGATTACTATCCATTAACGCTCAACAGCTTAACCACTGCTTGTAACCAAAAAAGTAACCGCGAGCCTGTGATGTCCCTGAGTGATGCTGAAGTCCAAGACGCTGTAAGCGCTTTGATTGGCCGTCGACTAGTTAGTGATGAGAGTGGATTTAACAGCCGTGCGAGTAAGTTTCAGCACCGTTTCTGCAATACTGAGTTTGGGGATTTACAGTTAAGCAAACAAGAAAAAGGTATAGTGTGTTGCTTGCTTCTGCGTGGTGCTCAAACCCCGGGTGAATTGCGTACTCGCACCAACCGACTTGCAGAGTTTTCAGACGTTAAAGAGCTTGAAATGGTTTTGGAGGCCATGGCTAACAGGGAGGGGGGGCCGCTAGTTGTTAAGTTGCCACGAGAGGCTGGTAAACGCGAATCGCGTTATATGCATCTGTTTAGCGGAGAGGTTGATCTAGAAGCTCTTGCTACGGCAACACCTATCTCTCAGCCAAGCCAATCTAGAATTGACCACTTAGAAGCGGAACTAGCTACTGTTAAACTCGAACTGGCTGAGTTACGTGAACTAGTGGAGCAATTGACTAAGTAATGTCAGAGGTGCAAGATTCCACATCAACGACGCATGCGCAATGGTATGTTTATTTGATACGAATGCGTAACAACGCTCTCTATTGCGGAATTACCACCGATGTCACAAGGCGCTTTGAGCAACACCAACAGGGGGGTGGGGCAAAAGCTCTGAAAGGAAAAGGGCCGCTCATTTTAGAGTGGCACTGTCCTGCAGGTACAAGTCGCAGTGAAGCATCTAAAATTGAGTACCAAATTAAACGTCTAACTAAACTTAAAAAAGAACAGCTTATTTCAGGGCAGGTTTCGTTTCCTCTTATCTAATTTGCACTAATTTCGCCCGTTTCCCTCCAGTTTCCACAAATTGTATTAACCTTGAATATGAGTAATAAAAAAGGTTGATATGGATATGAATCAATTAATAAAAAGATTAGTAGTGGCTAGTTCTTTAGTATCAGTAAGTGGTACTTTCGCGGCAACGGTCGTCCCAGATGGTAGAGGGAATGGCATGGGGAATACGGGCGTGACTAGCTCAGACTACGTTCTTGCTCCTTTCTATAACCCTTCGTTGGTAGCAGTTCATCGCGATGAAGACGATTTTGGATTGTTAATTCCGGCTATTGGGGCAACAGTTCGAGATAGCGACGAAACGATTGATACGATTGACGAACTCCAGGACGCGATTAAGGCGTTTGAAAGTAGTGGAGGCGGCACTAACGAGCAAGCCGCCAAAATAAACAATTATTTAACTCAGTTAGAAGATAACAAACCTCTGTCGGTCGCCGCCGGTGCCGCCCTGGCTGTGGCTTTTCCAATAAAAACATTGTCAGCTAACTTTTCTCCCGTGGCTATGCTGAAATAATAGCGGTACAGGACATAGCCGTGAATTTAGGTGACGATCCTACAGACGTGACAACGCGGTATGAGTCATCAAACGTCGATATGATTGCCTTTGGTTATACCGAATATGGGATAGCCCTTGC
>NZ_JATABG010000512.1:0-1934 GCF_036533755.1 Vibrio sp. M260118
ACGCACAATCGAACTGGATGGGAATTGATAATCAGAACTCACTTAGCGACTGGAGCTTCTGTTCGCTACATGGCATTGGGTGAGGGAGAACCGTTCAGTGGGGAGTCTTCAAACGCTCTAACCTCAGAAGAAATGCAAACATCCCACCTTGTCGATGGGGCTTTAATTGAGGCAGGAAAGACCGTTTTAGATTTAGTCACACTTGATAAATTTGGGTTAAAGCCCTCTTTAACTCAAGTCATTGAGGACGATTCCGGTATCTATTACATCAACAAAGAGTCAACTGACCCCGTGGCAGGTGATTACCTTATTGATGTCGATGGTCGTCTGTCGATCAACTATTTACAGCGACTACCTGGTAAAAAATTAGCAATTGCATTTGGCGCATCAACCATTGAAGTATCCGAAGAAGATATAAAAGTGCTTGGGCGTGTTGCGATGGAAATGAAGAAGAAATAACGCATAGTAGATCACAAATAAGCATCATGTTTCATCATAACCTCTTAATTCATGAGGCTTATTAGTTATTATCCTAGTTCAACTAAATGACTAGGAGAGTAACAATGTTCAAAGGCTTAAAACTTGTTGGGTTAACAGAAGAACCCGTGGGTACTGGTGAAGAGCGCTACGGCTTTTTAATGCAAGACGATGAAACCGTGGAACTCGAATATAAAACTGTTCGAGATATGCTGATTCTGACCAACAAACGTTTAATTACCGTTGATGTTCAGGGTTTACGAGGAAAGAAAGCAGAGTTTTTCATTCTGCCTTATTCAAAAATCACGGCTTTCTCTGTAGAAAGTGCAGGTACTTTCGACTTAGATGCCGAGTTTAAAATATGGGCTTCTGGCTTAGGCCAGCTAGAGTTTGCATTTTTAAAAGGTACGGACGTTAAGAAAATCGCTTCGCTACTTAGCTCTGGCGTTTAATGACTGACTATTCGTACCTAGCTCCGAGTACTCGGAGCTAGGTACGAATATAAGTAAGCATATTTGGCTCATCTAATAAAAAGCAGTAGTAACAATGTGGCGAGAAACACTGGAAACGACCAATCCTTGGCAACTTGCGTCACTTTTTCATAGTTGGTTTTTGGTCGAATCTTTTCATCAATCAGAGTAACCAAATAGGTTCTTTCTGAAACAGTATTAGAGTGATTTTTCATAAAGGAGCCTCAATTGAACGTCATTCCCCATATCATCACCACGAAAGCATTTGCTGATGATATATACAGTATACTGCAAGAGCACAACGCTACATATACTCGTTTGGATACTTTTTCTTCCTTTCAAGCAAGTGACATCTTCCTAATCTTAAATGAACTCCCTTGGGAATTCCTTGCTGGCATAATCGCTGGTTATATTGGTCATAAGAACACTAAGGTTGAAGCAAGTACTAAGCGTAGAGTCATGATTAAGTACCCAGACAATTCAGAGATCGACGCAACCAACATTCCACCGGAAGAGCTAAAAGAGCTTATCCATCCCCACAAACAAATCTACATTTCAATGTTTGAAGAAAATGAGCGTTCGTAAAGTAGAAGACGGAAACAAAAAGCCATGGCTCTGTGAGTGCTACCCGCAAGGGCGAAGCGGAGCAAGAAAACGTAAACGCTTCGCTACTAAAGGCGAAGCGATGGCTTATGAAAAGTTTCTAATGAAAGAAGTCGATGACAAGCCTTGGCTGGGTGACAGAAAGGACTTGCGGACACTTCAAGATTTAGTCGAACTTTGGTACAAGCTTCACGGCCAACACCTAAAATCCGCGAAAAAAGTTTACCCTCGCCTCTGCACCATAGTGGAAGAACTCGGCAACCCGTTTGCAATCAAGTTTACTGCAAAAGACTTTGTTCACTGGCGTTCTAGCCGCAAGGCAAAAAACCGATACGGTGACGAGACTGCCGCAGGCAAATTGATTTCTGCACCTACGAATAATCT
>NZ_JATABG010000513.1:0-1923 GCF_036533755.1 Vibrio sp. M260118
AAGTTAAGAGAACGTTCAATTAGAGAACTATCGGTAATTAGACTTATAATACTTAATAAGGCGAGAGCAATAAATAAAAACGCCGTCCATTTAATAATACTGAAAATTTCAAATTTAACCTTATAGAGAAAAACGTATATGGCAAGTACAACAACTCCTGTTCTAGAGCCACACATAAGTACCGCTAGGACTAACGCGAAGATAAGAAGTAGCTTGAATCTTCCCGCGCTATTCCTGTCTATAAAAACAGCTAAAAGAGCAAATATCAAACTATAAGATGGAGAGTTAGATGTTCTATGATCCAATAAGGAAAAAGGAATAGAAACACGTGTTTGCCAGTGTAAAACGTCAGATGGGATAGAGACTAAGAAATACAGAATATAAAGAAGGTGATAAATTACCAAAAAAATAATGACATAATAGACTAACTTCTCTTTTTTAATCCTATATTCATAAAATGAGTAGAAGAAAAGAACACATAAAAAAACAAAGTACTTATAATAGAAAACTAAGTGCGTAGCATATGGGAATCCAGAGTAATTAGTCAAACTACTAAATACAGCTATACAGAAAAAAGCTAAGATAAAGCCAACTTGTATTATCTCGTTCTTACTAAATCTTGAGTCATTCGCCACATACATTATGAAGAATATCAGTGCAAAATCTGCGAAACGAAAATGTAGAAATACACTGTGGTTAGTTGTAAGACTAAGAGCCAATAGTACAAACCAAGCCATATGTAACCAATTAGATTTACCCTCATTAAATAACATCTTTAAATGCCTTACCAAAGGATTTTTCATCTATAGATTGATAACACCTACTCATAGATTTAGACACATACTCAAAGTTTATTTCCGTAATATTTTCTATTCGTAAAATAGCGTCATCCATATTCCCTCGGATAAAAGAAACATGTTCTTCAATATCTAAAAAGTAGGCAAATTCTGGGCCCATATGAGAAGAATATTCTGAGTGAAATATCGGAATTAAATTTAAGTGCGCATAATGAACAAGAGATAACCCAGCGTCTCCTGGATAAACACCAAATGAGCAAGGTTCTGAAATCCTACTTATTTCACATTCATCAGATATATGACCATGAAATATTACGTTAGCACTTTTACTACTGTCTCTGCATAGCTCTAAAAGTTCACCGTCCCCTATAATGTGGAGCTTCCGAGACAAACTAATATGAGATGATTCAAATGCGGATATAAGCTCCAACACATTTGATCGTTTCCTTAACCTACCAATAAAGATAAGGTCGCCATCATATCTTTTAGAGCGCGGTAAAGATGTAGTTGAAGAGAATCGAATAGTATTATTAACAAAGTCAATTCTTTCAGACATTCCTATCTTAGACTTTAGATCATTGCTTGAAAAGCTATTATAGCAAATGTACTTTTTACTTGAACTAACCACATACTTATATACAAGTCGCCTAATTAAACTAGGCTTATCATACCTATATAGTCCTTGTCCATGACATAATAAGTTTCGATTTAATAAAACATTAAGAAGTATGATAAGCCAAAAGTCTAAAAACCTAAAGTTTGCTTGAATAAAGAACACATCATAGTTGTCAAATAGGTAAGATTTAACAGTTTTAGACTGATAAAAAAACTTCCAAATTTTCGTCACCTTGGAAACTTTACATCGAAAAGCTGCATGATATTTTTCTTTATACTCTTTAAATCCAACACCCGAGTCTCCGATAATTAGATTAACATCCATTTCGTTGCTTAATTCGATATACTCATTTAACCTATAAGACAAATAGTCAGGTAACACTGAAATGAGCTTTGTTCTTTTCTTAATCACAAACTATCCAAAACATTTTAACCAGAATGATGGGAAAAGCATTCTAATCACAGACTTAAATATAATAATTGGCCATAGTGGCCCCCCGTACTTGAAAAT
>NZ_JATABG010000514.1:0-1917 GCF_036533755.1 Vibrio sp. M260118
AAAGTTACGTCATTTGCCATATCACCTATATCCCTTTATCTGAAGTTTATTAGGAACTCATAACGCCCTGTTAAGGGGTGAGCAACGCGTGGCATTTTCACTATGCGTTGGTTTTAGTGTTTAAGGTGGTATGCTGCGCTTTGCGTATAGCGTTGCTCACCCCTTAACAGGGCGTTATGAGTTCCTAATAAACTTCAGATAAAGGGATATAGGTGATATGGCAAATGACGTAACTTTCCATGAGTGTATGCATTGAAAAGGAGCAGGAACTTGCACATCAGGGAAAGATGGAGGTTCATGTGCAATTTGTGCAAGGCGTAATTTTATTCTCAAACATACTCCAGCTTATGGGTTAGTTTGTTCAGTATGCAAAGGACATTGCAATATAGAGCCAATGTCTTCAAGGTTAAAGAACCGTACTGGTCCAATCATTGCTCTATACATAATATCAACAGCGATAATGATGACTGTAGTAGGCAGCAAAGAACACTTCTCTGAAGTTTTGGCGTTTGTAGGTACATTAACTGGTGCTGTGACAGGCTTCTATTTCAGTGGAAAACGAAACTCATAACAATCTGTTTAAGAGTGATTCGCAACGCTTGGCATTTTTACTATGCGTTGCGTTTAGTGCTTAAGGTGGTATGCGGGAGCTTCGGTATTGCGTTGCTCACACCTTAACAGGGCGTTATGTTCTAGAGGGAATATGGGACTAAAAAGGATTAATCACTACGTTGAAGTTTTACCCAAAATGTTTGCCGGTTGGCGGATGGGGGAAGACCTCGAAACATTGTCTGAGCTGCCCAATGGTGTCTTGTGTATTAACTTGCTCGATGGAACAGTTTCACATTCGATTGTTGGTGAGCTAGAACTGTATATTTCCAATGAGCTATCAGCTTGGTTTAGAAGCGAAGCTATAAAGGAAAATATCGACTTATCAAAGTTATTGAAAGCTTGTTTAACAGTTGAAGTAGATACGGATAGAGTAAAAACCATTAAAAAACGTGTAGTGTTGTTTAATTTTGACTGCACAGCTCATGTAGCAACTGTGAATAAGGTCTATGAAAGTAGGCTTTCGGAAGTAACTAGGTGGCATACGAGGCTACGAACATAACAAGGCGTTTAAGGCGGATTCACAACGCTTGGCGCTTTCAGTTCCAGTCAGGTTTAGTGTTTAAGGTACAATGGTTTAGGTTTGGTGGTTGGCGTTGTTCACCACTTAACGCGGCGTTATGTGTTTAATCTGAGTCGCAGATTCCGTTTCATTTCTAGACATGAACAATTCATCCCGCAATACTAACTCAATTGAATATGGAGGTTAGTAATGAACAGTTTATTGGAAGAACTGATCAAACAGGGATATAAGGCTAAATCTGAAGCAAACCGAATTAGTATTCGCCTGTCATGGGCTACAATGCCAGTCCTGATCACTCGAAATATAAAAAGTAATACGTATGAATTAAAGTTACAGTATTGGCGGTATATTATTTTAGTTGTGGCGTTTTCATTTAATGCTCTTATTGGCATCAATCAGGACAACTCTGTAAGTTACATTGTATGGGGTGCCTTATCACTTCTATACTTGGCTTCCGGATTTCTAGTTCATCACAAAACTAAGGATCTACGAAGTTATGTGGATTCTCTTAATTGTACACATAACAAATTACTTAACAGGGACTCCTAACGCTTGGCAGCTTCAGTCGCAATTTCAGCTCCGTGTTTATGGCACAATATTCGAGTTGGGTGGTATAGCGTTATCGCCCGTTAGTAAGGCGTTAAGAAGCCCTTTTAAATTTAGTGCCACTTCCCACGTGTGTCGCGGAGCTGCACTATGGTTCCACAGCGTGCATCGTTGCCATGGTAAGCATTGAGCTTCGGGCTGTTTAAGTAGGATGCTTGCGCCAATAAGCCGATCGGCGT
>NZ_JATABG010000515.1:0-1907 GCF_036533755.1 Vibrio sp. M260118
ATGCAATCTGGTAGGTATTTCCTCCGCGATCCGATTGAAAAGCAATCCCAGGTTCAATGACAAATACCGTTGAGGATTCTGGAGACTCCGCATCAGAATATCGACCGACGTTGTCATTATGTTCAGCTCTACCGTCTAAGATAGGCAGTATTTTTAAACCTGATTGCGTGACATAACCATTACCCTCGAATTTAGCATATACCTGAGATGCAGTTAGAGTAAGTGCCAAAGCGGATAATGCTTGCGTTACTTTGTTCATCATTAATCCTTTAGTAGGCAGTTTTACCCACAAAGCCTTTAAAAATAGTCATTAATATAATTTTCAGATCGAGCGATAAACTCCAGTTCTGAATGTACTTGAGATCATACTCAACACGCTTTTCCATTTTTTCTAGAGTGTCAGTTTCACCTCGGTAACCACTGATCTGCGCGAGGCCGGTGATACCCGGTTTGACCTTATGTCGAAGCATGTATTTATCAACGATTTGACGGTACTCTTCATTGTGAGCCACGGCATGCGGTCTTGGGCCAACAATAGACATTCTTCCTTGGATTACATTGATAAACTGTGGCAGTTCATCGAGAGAAGTCTTGCGGATAAAAGCACCAAACTTGGTGATCCTTGGGTCATTTTTCGTCGCTTGTTTAACAACGTTTCCATTGTCAGTGGCATTCATTGAGCGGAACTTCCAGACTTTTATCGCCTGCCCATCTAACCCATAGCGCATCTGTTTGAATATAATTGGTCCCGGACCAGACAACTTAACGCCAGCCGCGACAAACAATAAAACTGGACTAATAAGTAGAGTGATAATGGATGCGAGTACAACGTCTTCAACTCGTTTAACAACACTTGCTAAGCCATAAAATGGCGTATCTTGAATACTGATTGTCGGACTATTACCAATTGTTCTCCATCGCGCCTGCATCAACTCATAAGTATAGATATCAGGAATTAAGTAAACGCGAGCTGTAGTATCTGAGAACATCTTAACGACATTCTTAACTCGTTGTACTTCTCCCATTGGCAGGGCAATATATACATGACGTATTTCGCGCTTCTTTGCCTTTTCCACCGATTCTTTGATCGTACCTAAAATTGGCTTCACCAGTCCTTCTTTTGCTAGTCGATCCTCGTCGCGATCGTCATAAAAACCAACAAAATCAAGATTTGAAGATTTATCTCTAACAATATCGTGCGCTAATCTAATCCCCGCGTTCGACACACCTACAATAATTGCTTTCTGCTTATATTGGTGCTTCTTATAGTGCGCTCTCAACAGCTGATTAGCTGCTAAGCGGCTTGAAATTAGTAGAACAGGAGTAGTCAACATCCAAGCGGTAATGACAACTCTAGAGTGTATTTCTGTCCATTTAGCAAAGAAGGCGAACAGAAGCAAAACAAGCAGAGTTTTTAACCAAGCTCCAACAATATTTTTAAACTCATGTCGCTGAACAAAAACACCGTTATATCTATACAGACCCGATTGCTCTGCAAAGAATACAAACAAGAGGGCAGAAACCAATCCTGCAATAGTGTAGACTTTTGAATAATCACCCAAATATATTATGGAAATTGCTAGAAGGCATAATATAATTACAATTCCATCAATAATCCGGTACAAGGCGCTTGACTCTTCCTCACCAAATTTAACCTTGCTGTGCGTTGTCATGTCCATATTTACACGATCTACCTTTCTAATGTCGTAGTACTTGGGTTTATTGTGCTTTCATTTCATACCCACACTAAATAGTTATGGCGGGACATATGAGCGAACAGTATTATTGATAGTATTAAAGTAGAAAGTAAAGTCTCATTTTTGATAAACGAAAAAAGTAGCGTTTTTCTTTGAAAGACCATCTCTAAAAATTACAAAATTATTACCAGCAACCCCAATGAATATAGG
>NZ_JATABG010000516.1:0-1903 GCF_036533755.1 Vibrio sp. M260118
CAAATATGTTCGCGAGCTTCAACAACGTCAGGGTCGAGCTGGTTTATTTATGCGCACCTTTGCTACTTGTGATTAGCTTCGCATTGTACCGATTGCACAGAATTCTAGACGTTTTTTGGTTGGATAAAGACAACGCAACAAGCCTTGGGGTTGATGTAAAAAAGGTGACATTACAAGTACTAGTGCTCAGCGCTGCCTTGATTGCTATTTCGACCGCATTAATAGGGCCGGTTATGTTTTTTGGTCTATTGGTGACTAACTTAGCACGTGAGCTATTTAAATCTTTCCACCACCAGACACTACTTGGCGGTGTTTCATTGATTTCGGTAGCGTGTTTATTGAGCGGTCAATGGATTGTGGAAAATCTGTTCGGCTTTTCAACCACGATCAGCGTGGTGATTAACTTTATTGGCGGCATTTATTTCTTGAACATGTTGCTGCGTAACAAAATCGTTTAGGGCTATTATGATCTCTATGAAAAACCTGACCAAGATGTTTGGTCAATCCACAGTTGTCGACAGCGCGAGTGCAGAGTTTGTTAAAGGTAAAGTCACGTCGATTATTGGCCCAAACGGTGCGGGTAAAAGCACGTTACTCTCTATGGCTAGCCGATTGGTCAACGTCGACAAGGGAGAGGTCTTAATCGATTGCAAAGAGCTTAGTCAGTGGGAGACTAAAGAGCTCGCGAAAAGGCTCGCAGTATTACGCCAAGCCAATAACATTACCATGCGCTTTACAGTGCGAGAAATGGTAGCGTTCGGTCGTTTCCCTTATTCGCAAGGCAATTTGACCGAACAAGATCAGCACGTGATTGATAAGTCGATTGAATACCTTGATCTCACGGGGATCCAGCACAAGTATTTGGATGAGCTAAGTGGTGGTCAAAGGCAACTCGCCTTTATCGCTATGGTGATGGCTCAAGATACCGATTATGTGTTCCTCGATGAGCCGTTAAACAATCTTGATATTAAGCATTCATTGCAAATTATGCGTAACGTTGGCCACCTTGCTCATGAAATGGAGAAAGCCGTGGTGGTGGTCATTCACGACATTAATTTCGCAGCCTGCTATTCAGATACCATCATTGCGCTTAAGAAGGGTAAAGTCGTTGCTCATGGAAGTGTAGAAGAGGTTATTCAAGCAGACGTTCTTGAAGCTATTTATGAGACGCCATTTAACATCATTGAGTGTAACGGCAAACGGATGTGCACTTACTATTAATTATTGATCGTGAATGACCGGCTAGATGTCGGTCATTTTATCCTTAACTTTTCTTAGTCAGATCTTCAATAATTGGACATTCGCTACCAGAATTACCCGGGCAAGCGGATATCCAACTTTTCAGCTGTTTTTCTATCTCTTTTAATTCACGAATTTTAGTTTCGACTTCTTTGAGTTTCTCTTTTGCTTTGGATTTAACCTCACTGCTCTTACGATTTGGGTTCGAAGCCAGTTGTACGAAGTCTTTACACTCTAACAACGAAAAACCGGCATTTTTCGCGCGCGAGATTAGGTTAAGTTGCACAACATGTTGCTCTGAATACTCTCGATAGCCACTCTCACTGCGCATTGGGGCTGTGATCAACCCTTTATCTTCATATAAGCGGATAGATTTACTTGAAAGACCTGTTAGCTTAGATACCGCACCAATGTTCATCACTATTCCTCAAAGCAATTACAAAACCGGAGCCAACTTTTTACTACTTTTGCTCCCAAGATGAAAGCTGAACACGCAAAATTGTCCTACTGAACTCAGTAGGCTGTGCTGAAATAGGTCAGCAGTTTAGACAAGGGGCTACTGCTCGTAGCTCGAGTAAATGTTAGATACTTGATGCTCTTTGTTGGTCAATGGTTCGACTTGGTTTGAAGGGGTGTTTACTAGCACTGAAATAGGGGGGATGCC
>NZ_JATABG010000517.1:0-1889 GCF_036533755.1 Vibrio sp. M260118
CGACTGTATTTCCTCTATTTACTATATAAAAAAGCCGCGACTTGCGCGGCTTTTTTTCAATAACAGACACTTAGAATGGGATGTCGTCATCAAAATCCATTGGTGGCTCGTTGTACTGCGGCTGAGCTTGCTGAGGCTGAGATTGAGGTTGTTGAGCCGGTTGATGCTGCATTGCCGGCTGTTGTGGTTGGCCCCAACCGCCTTGCTGAGGTTGCTGCTGTTGGCCCATACCACCTTGTTGTGCTGGAGCACCTTGGCGACCACCTAGCAGTTGCATTTGACCTGCAGGCCATTGAACCACAACTTCGGTTGTGTAGCGGTCTTGACCATTTTGGTCTTGCCACTTACGAGTTTGCAGTTGACCTTCAATATAAACTTGAGAGCCTTTACGTAGGTACTCACCAGCAACTTCAGCGGTCTTACCAAATAGCACAATACGGTGCCATTCCGTTTTCTCACGCTGCTCACCGGTATTTTTATCTCTCCAAGAATCAGAAGTTGCCACTGTAATGTTAGCCACGGCACTACCATTAGCTGTGTACTTAACTTCAGGATCCTGTCCTAGGTTACCCATAATGATAACTTTATTTACTCCACGGCTAGCCATGTTTTGCTCCGTCTAACTTTGGGATTACAAGGGTCTGTTGACCCCAAGAAATAGCGCAATAGGATAACATGCTTTGCGCCGCGTACAAGTTTCTGTCGCCACAATGTCTACAAACACAGATGAGCTATATCATACTTCAGTGACTTTTCGAGAAAACTCAAATTCTAGCTAAGCTGAGAAATGAGTTAATTACAGAATGGCATGAACTAAAACGCAAAGCTTCGAGCTGAATTCGCACTTCTTCAATCATTGCGCCAACCTATGGTTAAAGAACAATCAGCGTCAGCTAGGAGAAAGTAATGGCTAAGAACATCTATGCAAGAACTATCTATTTTTTGACCGAAAATAAACAAATCAATCCGACGATAAAGCAGTTAGAACAACAAGTAGGTGGCCCCATTCCTACCATGCTACCTAATGACCTACTGCTTGCTCTGCAACAGTATAAACATCGAATACTGCTCATCGATTATCAAGAGTATCGCCAACTCAAAAATATCATTAGTGATTTACCACTCGCCGATAAGTCATTTGAAACCATTATTTTTAATGTTTCACACCGCCTTACAACCGATGAATTGCTTGCGTTCGGACATCTCAAAGGGGTGTTTTACCAAGGTTCTGATATCAAACATTTGGTTAACGGCTACGAAGGCGTTATCAATGGAGAGACTTGGCTACCAAGAAAAGTGACTGCTCAACTTCTGTTCCACTATCGCAATGTAGTCGATACCCATACAACGCCTGCAACGGTTGATCTCACTACCCGAGAATTACAAATCTTGCGCTGCTTAATGTCTGGGGCATCCAATACTCAAATTGCCGATGATATGTTCATTAGCGAGTTCACGGTCAAATCCCACTTGCAGAAGGTATTTCGTAAGTTGAGCGTCAAAAACCGTGTTCAAGCCGCAGCTTGGGCAAAGCAACACATGCGGCCTTTGTCTTAAATCTAAAAACAGGTCATGATTCTACCCAAGTAATACTATTCATTGGTCAACAAACATAAAGCCGTATGATATTGTTGCGCCAGTTTAGGAATAAGATTAATTACAAAGGGTTGAATCATGATCAAAAAATGCCTGTTCCCCGCTGCGGGCTATGGAACGCGCTTCTTACCAGCAACTAAGTCAATGCCAAAAGAGATGATGCCAGTGGTCAATAAACCATTGATCGAATACGGCGTCGAGGAAGCCATTCAAGCAGGCATGAATGGCATGTGTATTGTTACCGGCCGTGGCAAGCACTCGATCATGGACCACTTTGATAAAAACTATGAGCT
>NZ_JATABG010000518.1:0-1883 GCF_036533755.1 Vibrio sp. M260118
CTATTGTGTTCATCAGTAGTGGGATTTTTGTTTTTATACTTTAAGGGGGGGAATAATGGGATAGAACCTAGTGAACCTAGTGCCTATCAACTATCAACTATCAGTAGCCTCGTTTAACCCGCCTCACCTAGAAATATTTCAGTATATACCGTAGCGGGCTCGGAAATATTCGTATTATTTTTCAATTATTTGAAGCTAGAGACGCCCGCGTGATGTTCGAAAGGTATACGAGTCCCATTGCTCAAACTATCCCCTCAATTTGTTGATGGCATTGATGACTAGTTGCAGCAAGTGCTCGAGTCTAAGTATGTGGGCTTTCATCGCTCTAAGAAAGTCTGCTTTAGCTGTTGAATATATATCTAGCTCGTGTGATTCACATCTTGTGTCGCAGGTACATTAAAAAAACCAGTATTAATTGCCATCGCCTTCAATTGCAGGGTAGGCAAGCCAAGGGGCAGAAATAATCATAGGGATGTACATTTACTTAGTTCTCTAAATGACTTGTCTTTCATTATCGCGCACAAAGTGATCTGGAAATCAAATTTAGAACAATGCAGATAATGTAAGTGCGCCTTGAGTCGCAAAAACGCCTTATTTACCAAGTTGTCATTAAATTTGATGTCTAATATTTCGTGGTGAAATGTTTGTGCTTGGCTGTTAAGTGTTTTATTGCCGTTTAGTTCATGTTGAAAAACGAGGCCTAAAAGGTGAGCAACTATTTTTTGTCATGTTTTGCTTTATTGTATTATTATCAGTGTCTTGTGGCTGTTTTTAGGAGGGTGGCATAGGCAGTGTTTGGATAGAATTAACATATTATAGCCTTGGTTGTTTAGTATAATTGATTTGAAAACTGATATTTTTTTGTTTAGAGTACTAATCATTTGTGCAGTTATGCACCTAGAGAAGGACGATTTATATGGCTCCCATACTGGAAGTTGAGGGACTCTATAAGGTGTTTGGTGAAGACACCGACCGCGCTTTTACCATGATGGATAAAGGTGCAGATAAAGAACAAGTATTTTCAGAGACTGGACTCACTGTTGGCGTGAATGATGTTTCTTTGTCAATTAACGAAGGCGAGATCTTTGTCATCATGGGCTTATCCGGATCAGGCAAGTCGACGTTGGTGCGGTTATTAAATAGGCTCATTGAACCAACGAAAGGTAATGTTTTACTTAAAGGTAAAGATATCGCTCATATCTCAGCAGAAGAACTAAGAACCGTACGCCGCCAAAATATCTCAATGGTTTTTCAAAACTTTGCACTCATGCCTCACATGACGGTAATCGAAAATGCGGCATTTGGTCTTGAGCTTGCAGGTATCGATCTGGAGTCGAGAAAGAAAAGTGCTATGGAAGCGTTGGAGAGAGTTGGGTTAGACGCCTATGGTGATTTATTCCCTGATGAACTCTCTGGGGGAATGAAGCAGCGTGTTGGGTTGGCTCGTGCTTTGGCTTGCGATCCAGATATTCTATTGATGGATGAAGCCTTTTCTGCACTAGACCCGCTGATTCGAACCGAAATGCAAGATGAGCTAATTCGCCTGCAAAATGATGATAAGCGAACCATTGTGTTCATTTCACATGATTTGGACGAAGCGATGCGAATTGGTGATCGAATTGCAATCATGCAAGGCGGTTCAGTTGTGCAGGTAGGAACGCCTGATGAAATCTTACGTAATCCTGCAAATGATTACGTTGCTGCGTTCTTTAGAGGTGTCAATGTCGCTAGTGCCTTGACGGCAAAAGATATCGCTAAGAAATTCCCAGCAGCAGTATTTAAAAAATCCGAACACGATGGTCCTGCTTCTGCGCTACAACTGCTAACTGACAATGATCGCGAATTCGGCGTTATTGTCGATAAAAGCAACCGATTCTCTGGGG
>NZ_JATABG010000519.1:0-1878 GCF_036533755.1 Vibrio sp. M260118
TGCGGTTTTACAGTTGTTACCAGCAAACAGGGTTGCTTGTAATTCGCAAGATTGCTTTTGGTGGTCAACAACCAGTAAGGTTTCAGCAACGTAAAAGACGTAGTCAGGACACTGGTTTGAAGGCTTAGCGTCGCCGAGCGGTTCAAAGTTTGCCACTAAGTCGTAAGCGAACAAACCACCAATAAAGATCGCATGCTTGTGCAGGTCAGCGATATCAAAGCTGTGCTGAATTAGACGCAGAGCATCAAAGGAGGATGCCTCACGAAGACGTGAATCCTCATCTAAGGTGTTGCACGGTTCGCTGTAGTTTAAAACCAGTTCACTACCGTTAAACGTATGCTCGATGTTAGGCGTAATGTTATGCGTAAGGTGAGCCAGTAGGTTTTTACCGTTATCGGTCAGTGCTGTCATTGTAACTGTATGACCGTAACAAACGATGCGTACTGCTGAATCAACGATAAGAAGGCTTTGTAGATCCTGTTTAGAATCAATCTCGGCAGATTCTAATAGCAGGCTGTCAGTTTTATTCTCACACAGAGTATGAAATAGCTGAGTAGGATCTTGAGCGTAAGGTGCTGATGTACGAATTAGCTCAATGTCACCTAGCTTTTTGATTTCTATGGCCTTGTTCACAAGACCTCCTTTTGTATTAATTTTTCTTCCTGCCGTACATAGTCGCATAAAGCATACGGTCGCCCAATCAAGATTTGGTTATATTTGACCATTGTTTAAGCACTTGGGTGTGAGGCAGATTACAAAACAAAAAGCCCGCTATCGTAGCGGGCTTTGAAACATGAATTCTATGAATTAAAAGTACACGTTAGCCCACCAAGAACTTGTCCAAGTGCGCCACCAAGCAAGCTCGGCTGAACTATTATTCATAACGTCAGCAGTAACTTTTACTTTATGGTTTTGCTTGATGTCTTGTAACATAGTGAGCCTTAAGTCAGGTACTTCGTATTTGTGTACTAGTTAACTAGTGCAGAGGTAAAAAGTCAACTAAAAAAATATAATTATGAGAATTGATTTACACAGTCATACGACCGCCTCAGATGGAAGACTGCCTCCAAACGAACTCATTGATAGAGCGCTAAGCTTTAATCTCGATGTGTTAGCCATTACTGATCACGATACAGTTGATGCCCTTAACGTGGCGCATCAGTACATTCAAGACAATCAATTGCCACTTAAGCTGATTAATGGCATTGAAATTTCTACTGTGTGGCAGAACAAAGATATTCACATTGTTGGGCTGAACATTGACCCACAATCAGCGGCGCTTAACGATTTAATCAACCAGCAACAGCGCCACCGTGAGTCACGAGCTGAGTTGATTGCTCAACGCTTAGAGAAGGCGACTCGTGAAGGTGTGCTGGAGGAGGTCAAGTTGATTGCGGGCGAGGCCCCGATAACACGAGCTCATTTTGCTAAGTGGCTAGTGGATAATGGCTACGTCAAAACCATGCAGCAAGTGTTTAAGAAGTACTTAACGCGTAATAACCCAGGTTATGTACCGCCAAATTGGTGCTCGATGCAAGATGCCGTCGAAGCGATACATGCTGCGGGCGGACAAGCTGTATTGGCTCACCCGGCCCGTTATGACCTTACGGCTAAGTGGACTAAACGATTGATCAGTGCCTTTGTTGAAGCTGGTGGGGATGCAATGGAAGTTGCGCAACCTCAACAAGCACAACAAGAAAGGCGCAACTTGGCTGATTATGCTATACAATACAATCTATTAGCCTCTCAAGGCAGTGACTTTCATTATCCTTCTCCTTGGATGGAGTTGGGACGAAACTTATGGCTTCCCTCAGGCGTAGAACCTGTATGGAAGGATTGGGGTATTGAGCCTTCAAAACAATTAACTATAGAGTCGTG
>NZ_JATABG010000520.1:0-1873 GCF_036533755.1 Vibrio sp. M260118
AGCGAAGAGTTACCAGCTAAATATCGCAAAAAGCTGGATGAGCATATTGAATCGGCGCGCAAGTGTAAGCTCATTGCATCGCTAAAGACGGATATGGAACTTGGGTTTAACCTGCAGGATATTCGCTTTACAGGAGCGAATGAGTAAAACGAGAAACGAGAAACGAGAAACGAGCGTTTAAAGGGTTGGCATATAGCGTCAACCCATTCATTTTATTTTTAGATAATTACGCTAAAACAGAAGCAGACACTGCCAGTAATTCTCGACATACTCGCCAAGAACACATCTCGAAGGACGAAGTCCGAACTCGATTCTCGAAACGCAGTGTTCTCGCAGGGCGCAGCCCGTTCCAAAAAGCGTAGCGCTCCCGAAGGACGAAGTCCGATCCCGATTCTTATCGCGGCGAGATATTAGACAAGCACTGAACGTGAACCGTGATCTCTTCTCGATCATGGTAAAGATGCTTAGCTTGCAGTTTGAACTTAACTCCGTTCTCAATAAGGAAAAGTTTTAAATTCTCAATATCTTCTAATACTTCGTCGTAACGACCTTTCATTGGCAGTTTGAGGTTAAAAATCGCCTCTTTCGCCCAACCGCTAATAATCCACTCCCCCATCAACTGAGCAACACGAGAAGGCTTCTCAATCATGTCACAAACCAGCCAAGTTACGTTCTTACGCGCTGGCTCAAACTTAAAGCCGTCTTCTTGGTGATGTTTAACCTGACCGGTTTCCATTAGGGAATCTGCCATCATGCCGTTATCAACTGAGTGAACAAACATTGAGCGCTTAACCAATTGGTAAGTCCAACCGCCAGGACATGCGCCCAAATCTACGCCCCACATACCAGCGGCAAGACGTTCATCCCACTCTTCACGAGGAATAAAGACATGAAATGCCTCTTCAAGTTTAAGTGTTGAGCGACTTGGTGCATCCGCCGGGAACTTAAGACGAGGAATCCCCATAAAGAACTGTGAGTTATTGCTAGGTAAAGAGTAACCAATGAAGCAGTGCGTCGGAGCAACAAAACAGATATGTAATACCGGCTTTTTCGGGCTATCTTTCGGGAACAGGATCTCTTTACCGCGTAAAGCTTGTCGCATTGGCACAGTAAACTTACGACAGAACTTGAGTAGCTCTTTAGCTTCGTTAGTGTCTGGGGTTTCGATGCGAATATCGCCACAACGAGGCATGGTCTCGACAAAGCTTAAGTCATGCAAAATCGGAGTGATACGATCGTCACGTGGCAACTCTTGAATCTCAGCCGCAACAGCGAAGATCTGACGAGCAAAAATCAGTGATTTGAAGTCGAGTTCTTTTACCAGTTTCTGCGCGTCGCCGTCTTGGTAACACTCAAACAGCACGTAACCTGTATTCTTTTTAAGACGTGGGAAACCAAACACTTCTAACTGAGTAGCACGATCTTGAATTTCTCCGGCGCACTCTTTTTCAAAGCCGCTGCGGCAGTAGAGCATTAATTGTTTCACTGATTCACCTCTTTAACCTGTAGTGCTGCGTATACAAACAACCCCCAACCAAGCATAAACGTTAGTCCACCAAATGGCGTGATTGGACCAAACCATTTAATTCCCGTTAATGCCAGCGCATAGAGGCTACCGCTAAAACAAAGGATGCCGATGATAAAGCAAACGGCCGCAAGGGAGAAATATTTTTGTGACTTGAGTGGCAATTTTAGCCCGAGCAGGACGCCACAAAGCAAAATAGCGATGCCATGAATAAACTGGTACTGCACACCCGTTTGAAAAACATCGAGCAAATAGGGTGACAACATCTGCTTCAAACCATGGGCAGCAAACGCGCCTAGCGCTACACCAACTCCACAACCTATGCCCCCTAAAGCCAGACATGACTTA
>NZ_JATABG010000521.1:0-1871 GCF_036533755.1 Vibrio sp. M260118
GCTATGATAGACGTAAGTATGAACTTCCACTCAAAGGAAAATCCCTTAAATTTGTTGATTCTAAAGCACATCCCCAAATCCAAATTGCAGACATTTTAGCCAGCGGGTTTGCATATTGGGCGGCGGGCATAGCGAGAGGGGAAAAAGAGGACTACTTATTCCTAGAGCTTGATAAACTCAACCTTGATCGTTTCATTGGTCATAACAGGATATGGCCCACACTGGATGTAGACCCCAAAGATTTAGGGACTGTGCATGACGGCGGAATCAATGCAGCAAACTATACGCCTCTTTTTCTAGCTAGGGCTAAGCCAAACCCCGAAGTGGTTCAATAGACTTTTGCGTAGCGCCTCTTAATCTAGAGACGCTACAAATTAAATTCCAAGGCGCTTTTGTCCCAGAGCTAGCTGGAACAGGTTCGTTCTAGAGATCTTATTAAATGGTCAACTTCAGCGTGCCACTACAACCACTGCAACGATATTAAACTTATCTTTTCATAGCAAAGAACCGAACAACTTCGCCAGATGTTCTTGGAGCAGACTATAAACTATCTACGAGAGCAATATTGACACTGAAACTTAACTAGTAGATTGATACATAAGAGGTTTCAGTCTTTCTCCATCTAGAGTAACTTGATCCGAATATATCATTAACTGAGAATAACCATGAAGGCCTCTCCATCGGAAATGTAAAGGAACCCTATAAATTTCCCGATCATTGACGAGCATAACAATATTACTCTGCTCATCATCCTCTAGAAGCAGTATGGGCTGATAGTTTATGGCTTGCGCAAAAGATGAATAGCCACTTGATTCTCTTAAAGCATATGGAAAAATCCAGATGTTGAGGGATGCATGAAGGCTAGTGTTTAAAGGTTTTGGCAGGGGAATATTAAAGTCGCTAATATAGACGACCCTATTTTTAGGGAATGCAATGCCATGGTGCACTTGTACTCTTGGTGTGCGAGTTTTTAAACGCCAAGTGTCTATGATTAGTCTGCTAGCATCCCTTATAAGATTGCGAACCAGAACAAATAAAAAGATGATAATACAAACACTTAGCACAAACAGGACAAACTCAAAGAAAGTTATGTCACTTTCTTCATTATATAGTTCTGGCGGTATTCGAGCTGCGTAAGTAGCCGATACCAACAATTTGCCCAGAATCATTTCTCAATTCACCCTCAATCCATTTAGACAAGTGTAATTCTAGTTGATAATGCAGGTAGGGTTACAGGATACGATGAAGAGTTAAACACAACAGCTTTATCCCAAGTTAAGTATGTCTAAGGCACTTCTGTCCCAAAGCTTGGAGGTTTCAAGTAACCTGCTCATTTTGTAGTTCCTCTAGGAGTTTGGCGTACTCATCAGCGTGACTGCCTTTAAAGTTTGCCATTGTTGGTTTAGTAAGAACTCCTCGAGAGCCAGTAATGTGACTTTTTATTACTTTCTTTGGCCTTTCACTCCACGTTAAGTTGAAGGCGGCCAACTTGGGAAAGAAATACATTTCTGAGTATTCCGGTAAATTATCATGAATCCACCAAGCCAATGCTTGCCAATGATGGGTTCGTTCGTAATAAGGAATAAACGAGTTCACTACAATACAAGCGGTAGCTCCTAAACAACCATCTTTATCCCGATAGTCCCATATATGCTTACCATAGTTCTTGTCATTACTCGCGCAATTGTATTGATTGCTATTTTCGGCACCTTTAGCATTAACTGATGGAGAGCGATAACCCGAACGTATCGAAATCCGGCCGAACGCTTTTTCGATAGGCTCAAGCAAATGAGAGCATAAGTTTTTTCCTGCTTCAATTGCAACATCTGGGAAATCGGGGACGTTAGGTATCCTTTCTATCTGTGAAATTT
>NZ_JATABG010000522.1:0-1856 GCF_036533755.1 Vibrio sp. M260118
GAAGGTTCTTGAGATAACAGCTCGATTGATTGATGAGTCGAAAGAGGGATAAATCTTACAGCTGCTTGAACGAAGAACCAGTGAGATTAGCACTGGCTCTGGCTATCCATATAAATCAAGAATTATTTACTATTTAAGTAGTCCAACACGACTTCATGGTGGTCTTTGGTTTTGAATTTGTTGAATACATGCTCAAGGTTACCAGACTCATCGATAAGGAAGCTTGTACGAACCACGCCCATATTCTCACGGCCCATGAACTTCTTGAGTTGCCAAACACCGTACTTTTCACACACAGCGTGATCCTCATCGGCTAACAACGTGAAGTTGAGCTCTTGCTTGTTGATAAAATTAGTCAGCTTTTTTGGTGTGTCTGGGCTGACGCCAAGAACCACAATATTGTGGGCATCTAGTTCAGCCTTCGTATCACGTAGTCCCTGAGCTTGAACCGTGCAACCAGGTGTTGAAGCGCGCGGATAGAAGTAGAGCAATACCTTCTTTCCTCTCAGCTCTGAGAGGGTGACTGGATTGCTGTCTTGATCGTTTAATGTGAAATCTGGAGCGATTTGTCCTGCTTCGATTGCCATGGGTTATCCTTACTTTCTTTGACTTACTCTGAGTCGAGCTTTCTTATTCTTTCAATGTCTAGTTTTATCTATGCTTGATACTGTTGTCTAGCAGTAACTTCAAAAGAGATTTCGTTACTTCCTGAAATTGCCTTCAACGATGTTATCAGCCCTAGTATTAACCACTTTATCCATGGCCTTCTCTCGCTCTGAAGCTGGAAGCATTTCCATTAGCTCTTGAATAACTTTAACATGAAGCGCGGCCTGCTTTTCTAATGTATCGTTACTCTTTCTTGCTTCATCAAGGTGTTTGGTCTTGAGTTTGTTTAGTTGCGTTTTTTCTCTTTTTAGTTTTTTGTTTTCTTCTTGTAGAAGCTCTATTTCAGACGTTGCAGATTTGCTATTTTCAACCCTCGCTTTTAGTGAACATGATTTTATCATCACTTTGATATCAGGATGATTACGCAATACACCTACAGATAGTGCTGCTTCTTTTTCAACAGTATTATTATTTATCTTAAGCTTGCCTTGTTTTGCTTTTTTCTTTAGTTCAATGTTGGTGGGCTCGCCTTTAATTAGTCGCTCTAACGCGTTTTCTAACGCCTGTTTTGTGGCTTGTTTCATTGTGGTACTCCGATATGAGGAATCAGTACGTCTTGAACCTCCTTGGGGAAAACTACAGGCTCGAAGTTCAGCCCTAAGTCATCCATGATTCGTTGCGCTGCGGTAATTTTGATATATAACTCGGATGCCGTTTGTGCCGTTAACTCGTTGTGTATGATGTCATAATGCATGTGTTCCTCAGCTTCTTTCCGCATCGCTTCTGCATAAACTGCATCTACTATGTAATCATTATCGCAGTCAACACACTCAATTAGATTCACCTGAGTCCTTAGTCGACAATTTGCCGACGTGCAGTAGATGCCCGGAGCAACTACATGGATGTGCCTTTGACCGTTTCTAATTACGTTCTCCCAATACTCTAGAGTCAACATGTCGTTGTTGGTTTTGTCAGTAAAAAGAGTGTTCTCGTCCTGTTCTGATCTTGCTTTCGCAAAGGCTTTGCCTTTACCGCCTGCCACGCGTTCTTTATTGGCAAGTCGATGATAGATATTTAGGTATACTAGTGCTTTTTGATGGACTCTCTCATCATCAATAATGGAGCATAAGTTTTGGTTTTTACCTTTCTTTTTGCGAAGTTTTTGAAACTTACTTGCGTTCTTTGCATAGAGTCTTGTCATTGCAAGAGATACGTGGCTAAATTGCTGTTTAAGTTGTGGAAAAGATAGT
>NZ_JATABG010000523.1:0-1844 GCF_036533755.1 Vibrio sp. M260118
GTTGATGAGATCATAAATGAAGCAAAATCCTACCGTCATTTCATGAATGCTTCGGGGGGTGGTGTCACTTGTTCAGGGGGGGAAGCAATGCTTCAACCCGAATTCGTGCGTGACTTTTTCCGCGCGGCACGCGAACAAGGTATCCACACTTGCTTGGATACAAATGGCTACATTCGCAAGCACACCGATGTAATCGATGAAGTGCTAGAAGCGACAGATTTAGTCATGCTGGATCTCAAGCATATGAAGGATGAAATTCACCAAGACTTTATCGGCGTATCTAACAAACGTACGCTTGATTTCGCTCGCTACCTGCACAAGATTGGCCAAAAAACATGGATTCGCTACGTTGTTGTACCGGGTTACACTGATGATGAAGAAGCGGCTCATATGCTTGGCGACTTTATCAAAGATATGGACAACGTTGAAAAGGTTGAACTGCTTCCATACCACAAGCTAGGGGCGCACAAGTGGGAAGCGCTAGGATTAGAATACGAACTAGAAGGCATTGACCCGCCCTCAAAAGAAACCATGGATAAGATCGTATCAATTCTTGAACAGTATCACTCTAACATTAAATACTGATACCACTTACCTGCCAGATCGTAAAAAATACCAACCCTATCGGTTGGTATTTTTTTGAGGTCCAAGGTGGAACTACATCAATTACTTGCACTTGCTATTGCCATTATCACAATGCCATATATATGGCGTGACGTTAAGCTTGTGTTCCTGCCAAAACTGAGAGCTGAACGCTCATTTCAACACATCACCTATGCCATCATTTTTGCTTTACTCATTCTATGGTCTGCTGATGCCGGAGTAAAAGAAGGGCTATCGATTCATTTTCTTGGTATTACCGCTCTGACATTAATGTATGGTTGGCAAAGCGCATTCGCTCTCTCTATTGTGATCACTCTACTGATGGCCATTATTGGTGAACTGACCTTCTTTGCCGTACCCGAATACTTACTGATGTCATGTTTACTCCCTATCTCAATCAGTTACGTAACCTTTTGGGCCAGCTATAGTTATCTTCCCCGCAACATTTTCGTGTTTATTTTTGTCGCAGGCTTTCTCAATGGTGGGCTTACAGGCACCTTACACCTGTTCAGCAATTCGACCTATCTACTCGCGACTACCGAGTACGATTGGCAAACCATCTATGACAATTATCTAATATTTACTCCGCTACTCGCCTTCCCCGAAGGGTTGCTCAATGGTATGACAACCGCCGTTCTGACTGTCTTTAAACCGGAATTAGTCCGTGTTTTTTCTGATCGAGACTATATCTACAATCACTATCACAAATAGGATCGCCTTTTGTTACGCAAAGTTTGTACTTTTCATATTAAATATGTGTTGAGATCATGTTTCACCGTCAAAGGAACAGATAACCTAAGCACAATAAAAATGTATTAGATAATTTTAGTGAGGCCAGCATGGAAATGACAAACGCTCAACGTTTGATCCTATCGAACCAGTATTATTTGATGAAGCAACTCGACCAAGAGAATGCAGCAAAATACCAACGTTTACAGACCATCGTAGAACGTGGTTATGAGCTCCAAATGAGTGAGCTAAACAAAGACTTTGGCTGCCTAGTAGAAGCAGAGTGTCGAGAAGTCATCGATATCATGGAAATGTACCACGCGATGCAAGAGTCAAACAAAATGCTGTCACAGCAAGAGCAAAATGATGTCGACCAACGCCGTTTGAATTTCTTAGGCTTTGATATCGCCACTGAAGCTCAACTAGTGAATTACGTACGTTTCCTTGTTGATTCAGAAGGCCTTTACCCTCAGTTCAGCAAAGGCGATCACCACTTCAACGCGCAGATGCCA
>NZ_JATABG010000524.1:0-2414 GCF_036533755.1 Vibrio sp. M260118
GTTAACATCCTCCGTAGGATAAATATTATGGTATGAGCCGTAGGTATGAATAAATACCTAACTCATCCTTTTTGCTATACGTCGTAAGTCGTCGATGCAGTGTCGCCGCCTGTACCCGTCCAATTGGTATGGAAAAACTCACCACGTGGACGATCGATACGTTCATAAGTGTGGGCACCGAAGTAGTCACGTTGAGCTTGAAGCAGGTTCGCAGGCAAACGCGCAGTCGTGTAACCATCAAGGAACGATAGGGCCGAGATAGTACAAGGCATAGGGATGCCTGATTCTAGCGACTTAGCAGCAACTTTACGCCACGCAGCTAGGCTATTTTGTAAAATGCCTTTGAAGTAGTCGTCTGAACCTAGGAACGCGATGTCTGGGTTTGCTTCGTACGCATCACGAATGTTGCCTAGGAATGCACTACGGATGATACAGCCACCACGCCACATCAGGGCAACGTTACCGTAGTTTAGGTCCCAACCGTTCTCGTTTGACGCTTCGCGCATCAGCATAAAGCCTTGAGCGTAAGAGATGATCTTAGATGCAAGAAGTGCTTGGCGAAGGGCATCAACCCACTCTTGCTTATCTCCTTCTACCGGTGTGATTGTTTTACCAAACAGAGATTCCGCTTCCACACGTTGCTCTTTAAGTGCAGATAGGCAGCGCGAGAATACTGACTCAGAGATCAGAGTTAGAGGAATGCCTAGGTCTAGTGCGTTGATACCTGTCCACTTACCAGTACCTTTTTGCCCAGCTGTATCTAGGATCTTCTCAACTAGAGGCTCACCGTCTTGATCTTTATAGCCTAGAATGTCTGCGGTAATTTCAACTAAGTAGCTGTCTAGCTCTGTTTTGTTCCAGTCGGCAAACACAGCTTGCATTTCGTCTGCTGACATACCCAGACCATCTTTCATAAACTGGTAAGCTTCAGTAATAAGCTGCATGTCACCGTACTCGATACCGTTGTGTACCATCTTAACGAAGTGACCCGCACCATCGTTACCAACCCAGTCACAACAAGGCTCGCCAGCATCAGTTTTTGCCGAAATACCTTGGAAGATAGGTTTAACCGCTTCCCATGCTTCAGCTGAACCACCAGGCATAATAGACGGCCCAAAACGTGCGCCTTCTTCACCACCAGAAACACCTGTACCGATAAAGTGAATGCCTTTCTCTCGTAGAGCAGCAACACGACGGTTAGTATCAGGGAAGTTAGTGTTACCACCATCGATAATGATGTCACCTTTGTCTAGCAGCGGCACTAGCGCTTCAATAAACTTATCAACAACGTCACCTGCACGAACCATTAGCATCACTTTACGTGGTGATTCTAGCTTCTCTACTAACTCTTCAAGAGAGTAAGCACCGATGATGTTGGTGCCTTTTGCTGGGCCTTCAAGGAATTCATCTACTTTCGCAGCAGTACGGTTGTGTGCCACTACTTTAAAGCCGTGGTCATTCATGTTTAGGATAAGGTTTTGACCCATAACCGCTAGGCCAATTACACCGATATCACCTTTCATTGTTTATCTCCAATTTTCCTATTTGGACGCTCGCATTAAGCGATTTTTGCTGCTGCGTCTGAATCTAAGTACCACTCCGTTGCACCAGTTTTAGACTGGATCTTAGCTGCCGGGTAAGGCAGTTCATCCGCTGGAGTAGTATGAATTTCGTGTACGATATCAACTTTCCCTGCGCCAAGCACAAGGTAGCTGATGCGTTTAGCTGCTTCTAAGACTTTAGCTGTCTTAGATACGCGAATTTGGCCTGACTCTGGGTGAGAAGCTAACACGGATAGGTTCTCATCATTGTAGTTAGTTTGGCCAGGGAATAGTGAGGCAGTTCCGGATCAACGCAGCGTTCGTCTCCCCACCAAAAGTGAAGATTGTTCCATTGGATGTTTTCCGCGTAAGGCGCTTGTGCCAGTAGCTTAAATAGCATTTTCGGCGTGCTGCCACCGGAAAGAGAGATATGAACAGGGCGACCGAGCTCGCTAAACGCTTTCATGTCGTCGGCTAGGCTAATTACAACTTGTTCAGCTGTTTGAAAAATCTTGTGATTAATCATAGTTCGCAGTAATCCGTATCAGTTAGGTTTTTGCATGGGAAACGCCAAGCGCGACCGTCACGTTGTAACAAATCGTCAGACTCTTTTGGTCCCCACGTTCCACAAGCGTACCCAAACAGGGCTTGCGGATCTTGTTTAAAGTCTAAAATCGGCTGTACATACTTCCAACAAGCCTCTACTGCGTCGGTGCGCGCAAACAGGGTTGCATCACCGTTCAATGCATCGAGCAGCAAACGCTCGTAGGCAGTCAGCATCTGAGTCTCCTGCAGTGAAGCATAGTGGAAGTTCATTTTAACTTCTTTAGCGTTAAATCCAGCACCTGGCTCCTTTAAACCGAAACTCATCTG
>NZ_JATABG010000525.1:0-1836 GCF_036533755.1 Vibrio sp. M260118
ATTTTGCGCTATAACTAAAGAAGTAGAGTGAAGCGATTTAGACTATGCCTGAAAGCCATAAAATTAACTCATTAGCGATCCGACAAGCCAAAACCGTGTTTCTAGTTTCAGTAATACTAGGGATGTGCTTTAGCTTGTATCAAATTGTGGTGGATTTTCATCAGGAACAGAAACGAATCGGCGAGTACTACCAATTTAAGCTTTTGCAAAACTACTCTAACGCTAGCCAAGCCGCCTACCATCTCAATCAACTTCTCGCAGAGCAAGTCGCTTCAAGTTTGATGATGGATCCTGCGATATACAAAGTGCATATCGTCGATGACTTTGGTGATACCTTGACGAAAAAAGAGCGCAATGTGCAAATGCAAAGCGGATTTGCCGAAGCTCTATCAGGATATTTGACCCCGACTTCGCCAGTCTACACCACAGAGCTTCATCAACCTAACTCACACGTGGTTGTCGGTACGCTGAGCTTCTCTGTTAATGGCGCTAACATCGCCAAAGATTTCATCTCTAGAACAAGTAAAATATTGCTGTTTGATCTGCTTAGGAACATCATTTTAACTTCGATATTGTTGATGTTCTTCTACCAAAAGCTGTCAAAACCCCTCGTTACTTTGATGGAATGGGTTCGCTCATTGCAAAACACCAAGCCCGATTTACCGCCTGCTGCTTTAAACCAAGGCGATGAGATTGGACAGTTAGCCAAAACGATTCATACCCTTTGGATTGAGCGAGAGGCGGCGTCGGCTCAGCTCAATCAACTGGCGTACTACGATTCTCTAACAGGCCTCTCAAACCGAAGCCTGTTGATGCAGATGCTCAAGAATTCTATCGAAGAGTCAAACAATACTAATCAAGCTGGCACCCTGTTCTATCTTGATTTGGACCGATTTAAAACCATCAATGACTCATTAGGCCATACCATTGGCGACAACCTACTGAAAGCGATAGCCAAACGAATCGAGGCTTGGATTCAGGAAGACTTTACTGCGGCTAGAATTGGTGGTGATGAGTTTGCCATTCTTCTCCCTAATACCGGCGCAGAGAAAGCGCGAGAGCTCGCTCAACAACTGCTGGCTCTTATCTCTAACCCATATTCGATTGATGACCACCAACTCTACTGTTCAGTCAGTGTCGGTATTGCAGTTTTTCCATCAGTAGGTAGCACTAACATAGATATACTTCGACAAGCAGATACAGCACTCTATCGTGCGAAAGTATCCGGTAAAAACAAATACATGTTCTATGAGCCTGAGATGCAAGCGCAGGTGGAATCTTTCCTCGAAGTCGAAAAAGGCCTACACGAAGCACTGAGCAAAGGTCAATTAGAGCTCTACTACCAACCTCAGGTCGATGACCAACACAAAATCATTGGCGTCGAAGCATTAATACGTTGGAACCACCCGGAAAAAGGCGTTCTTCCTCCAGGTGTGTTTATGCCCATAGCAGAAGAGACTGGGCAGATTATACAGATCGGTAACTGGATCATCGAACAAGCATGCTATCAGTTATCAGCATGGAAGAAACAAGGGGCTCTACCAGATTCATTCTATCGATTGGCGATTAACATCAGCCCACTGCAATTTTCACAACCGACATTTGTAGAGCACATCGTGGACTCATTGGCACAAGCTGATATTGATGGCGAGCTGATTGAACTGGAAATCACCGAAAACTTGTTACTTGAAAACGTTGACGCTGCGATTCAAAAAATCGCAGAGTTAAAAGGATACAAGATAAAAACATCAATTGATGATTTTGGTACTGGTTACTCGTCATTGCGTTACCTAAAGCACTTGTCGGTTGATGTACTCAAGATAGACCGCTCCTTTG
>NZ_JATABG010000526.1:0-1830 GCF_036533755.1 Vibrio sp. M260118
CACTTGCATCATTAACTAACTTTTCTGTCGCGATAAGGATGTCACGCCCCCGTTCGAGGATCAGCTTTCCCGCCTCTGTAAAGCTGGCTTTGTGACCCGAGCGATCAAAAATCATAATATCTAGATCTTGCTCAAGCTTTTGGATCTGATAACTCAGTGATGACGGCGCTCGATCCATTTCATTTGCTGCGGCTGCAAAACTGCCACGTCGGTCAATGGCGTCGAGAATATGAAGCGCTTCAAGGGTAATTGGACTTTGCAATACTGTTTTCCTTATAAACAAATACCACTGGAATCGTGATGTAAATCACATATTCGACTGGTAAATGGAACCTTTACAAATGTAAATAAAATTATTAAGCCATTGAAAAATAATTAATTTTATATCAGTGCGTTCACAAAGCACTCTATATAAGGCGACATCTTAATAACGAGAACGATAGTAATTATCATTTAGATCCAATAAAATCCTCTCCGTTCAAAGAAACCTATATGGATCAAAGGTAATTATAAAATGTATAAGAAAACATTTCTGTCAGCTTCAATTGTTTTGGCGCTTTCGTCAACTGCCCATGCCGAAGATTATGCCCTTTTCGACGAAGTTGTTGTATCAGCGACTCGGACGGAACAAAGTAAAGCCGACGTTAGCTCTTCTATCGAAACTGTTTCTGCTGAAGATATCGATAGCACCCTTTCAACAGACGTAAAACAAGCGCTTAAATACACGCCTGGTGTTAATGCCCAAGGTTCAGGCCGGTTTGGTATTTCTGGTTTTAATATCCGAGGTATGGAGAACAGCCGAGTAAAAGTAATGGTTGATGACGTCCAGCAGCCAGTACCATATAATCCCGGAGCTTCTGAACAACGTAAATACCCGAACAATATCGAAATTGATACTTTGCAATCTATCGAAATCAACAAAGGTCCTTCTTCGACTCTTTACGGCTCTGACGCACTTGGTGGTGTTGTATTGTTCCGAACAAAGAACCCAGACGACGTGTTAGTTACCGAAGGCGATGAGCATAGATTTGGTATCAAAAGTGGCTATGCCTCAGCTAACGAGGAGTTTAAAAACACGCTAACTTGGGCAATGCGACAAGGTAAGTTAGAAACGCTATTGATGGCAACTTACGCTAAAGGACACGAGACTGATACTCACAGTTCAGGTTCAGAAGTTGAGGGGCCAGACCGCGGTGCCGCTAATCCTGCCGATAGTGAATTAGGTAACTTGCTGGGCAAAGCTTTTTATCAAGCGAATGATTTGCATAGATTTGGGGGCACGGTTGAATACTACAACAAACAGTATGATGAAGACGAGTTGAACTACAACGGTTACTCGATGACCCCCATGTTCACGTATACAGATAACTTCAACGAAGACACCAACGAACGCTTAAGAGTTGGTTTTGAGCATGAGTGGCTATTGGCAACGGCAGTGTCGGATAAGGTTGATTGGTCTATCAACTACCAAGACTCCAGCTCTCTGTCTAAAAACTACGATACAACGCCGTTCTACGGCAAGCGTATGCGTGAACGCGATTCTAGCGACAAGTCAATCCAATTCAATGCACAAGCATCAAAGCTAGCCGAACTTGCATCTACTGCACATGAATTCACCTATGGTGTGAACTATGTTTCGACCAAATTTAGCTTAGAAAATACCGACTACAAGTATGACCAAGGCACGTCTGGGCCAGGTAGTACCGGCATCCCTGATGCAGACCTATTGCAATGGGGTGTCTTCTTACAAGACCAAGCCTACTTCTTGGATGAGGCATTGGTAATGACCGCAGGCGTTCGTTACGACTCATTCAGTGCTAAGCCTAAGAC
>NZ_JATABG010000527.1:0-1822 GCF_036533755.1 Vibrio sp. M260118
CACCAAGATCTGCTCTTTCTCAAATGGGTTGGCTAATGGATTGAGGCGCACTAGCTCAACAAGTAGAGACTTTAAAACATCAACTTGATTAGAATGGTAGACAGTAAACAAAATGCACTCACAATTATCTCGCCAGATTTAATGCCAGACGTACCAAAGCGCAGTGCCTTTAACAAAGAGTCAATGACTTGGAAGCTGATGCACATCTTGCCTGGGCTTTTGAATCAAGCTGAATTCGAGCCGTTAAAGCGTTATCTAGAGCAAGATGAAGATAGTTCCAAGTTGTATCAACTATCGGAAAAAATTGCCGACATCTTTGATGGCTACTTGGTTTACCGCCCGGAGTGGATTGCAAGTTGGGAAGCGGGGCAAACGGTATTAGAGCTTGATGACGAACACCCGTGGCAGCCGATTTTATGGCAAGCGCTTTACGATCATACCGTGGCGCTAGGTCAGTCGCCTTATCATCGTGCCAACCTATATGAACACTTCATCGATACACTTGAGAGCTATCAGGGCAATTTTGATCATTTGCCGAAGCGTTTGTTTGTGTTCGGTATTACCTCTTTGCCACCACGCTATATGGATGCTCTGAAAGCGATCGGCGAGCACATTGATGTTCACTTAATGTTTACTAACCCATGTCGTTACTACTGGGGCGAGGTGAGAGACAGAAAATTCTTAGCTCGTTTGGCAGCCAAGCATCGTAAACATGTGGTGTGGAATCAAGACCACTCGGAGCAACAGGGTGAAAGTGAACAGCTCAAAGGTTCGATTGAAGATAACGTAGTTGATGAACTGCATACCGATGCGGTGGGTAATAGCTTGCTCGCTTCAATGGGTAAACTTGGTCGTGACAACATGTATCTTCTCTCGCAGCTTGAATCACATGAAATTGAAGCCTTTGTCGATGTAGAGCGAGATTCACTGCTTCACCAACTTCAAGCCGACATTCTCAATCTCGAAGAGCATCAAGACGACCATCAGCTAGACAGCAGCACTCACAAGCAGGTGGTGCAGTTGGGTGATAAGTCCCTGTCATTGCATGCTTGCCATAGCCCGATGCGTGAAGTGGAAGTATTGCACGATCAGCTATTGGCGATGTTCGATGCCGATCCAAGTTTAAAGCCGCGCGATATTATTGTGATGGTGGCTGATATCAACGCCTACAGCCCTGCTATTCAAGCTGTGTTCGGCAATGCGCCGGGTGAGCGATTTATTCCTTATTCGATTTCTGATCGTACCGCCGATCAAGAGAGCCCGATTCTTAATGCGTTTATGCAGTTGGTGAATTTACCTAATACGCGCTGCTTAGCTTCAGAGTTATTGGAGTTACTTGAAACGCCGGCAATCTTGGCGCGATTTGGTTTAACCGAAGACGAGTTCATTCTCGCTAAGCATTGGGTGGAGGAGTCAGGTATCCGTTGGGGCTTGAATCCGGCTACTGGGCAAGAGTTTGACCTACCTGAAACAGTGCAAAATACATGGCAGTTCGGTATTGAGCGTATGCTATTGGGCTACGCGATGTCACAATCAGCAGGTTTGTTTGAATCTACATCAGGCGTACTTTCTCCTTACAATGAAGTACAAGGGATGGGTGCGGAACTGGCAGGTAAGTTGGCCCACTTTATCGAAACAATCAGCGAATACCGCAATAAGTTAGCGCAAACTCAATCCATTGATAGTTGGCGCGAAATACTTACCTTGCTGCTGGATGATTTCTTTAGTGTAGAACTCGAAGGTGAGGCGGCGCTGAAGTCGATTCGAGACACCCTTGCCAACCTAAAAGAGCAGCTAACCGACGCGGCGTTTGAGGAAGCGC
>NZ_JATABG010000528.1:0-1803 GCF_036533755.1 Vibrio sp. M260118
GAGCTGATTAAAGATTTACGAGTAGAACTTCGTGATGAAGGTGCCAGTAATATTGGTGTTCAGCTGTAATTTTTATTTATTAGGCTTCAACCAATGTTGAAGCCTAATAAATCGTGCTAGTGTGAATTACTTTTCGCGCAGAATAGAAAGGATTTCTTGCGTCTTTTCTTGCATTAACTGTTGATTGCCTTTTGACTCTACATTTAATCTAACAACGGGCTCAGTGTTTGATGAGCGCAAGTTAAAACGCCATTCATCAAACTCCAGACTGATGCCGTCAGTGTAATCTATATTTCTTGCATTAGTTTCAAACTTCCGTATCACTCTATCAATGGCAGCTTTGGCATCTTTTAATTTAGAGTTAATCTCTCCAGAAGATGGAAATGCAGCAATACGGTTTTGAACGAGACTAGAGAGCGGTTGTTTTTTTACACATAGTAATTCTGCGACCAATAGCCAAGGAATCATCCCACTGTCACAGTACGCAAAGTCTCTAAAATAATGGTGGGCACTCATTTCACCACCATAGACAGCATCTTCAAGCCTCATGCGCTCTTTAATGAATGCATGTCCTGTTTTGGACATAATCGGATTGCCGTTTCTTTTTGATACAATATCAATAGTATTCCAAGTTAGGCGAGGATCGTGGATGATATTTGCGCTGGGATTTTTTTGCAGGAAGGCTTCAGCTAACAAGCCAACAATATAGTAGCCTTCGATGAAACAGCCATGCTCATCAAATAGGAAACAACGGTCAAAATCACCATCCCACGCAATACCCATATCTGCTTCATGTTTGATTACTGCATCCGATGTATCTTTGCGATTTTCAGGTAGAAGTGGATTTGGGATACCATTGGGGAATGAGCTGTCAGGTTGGTGATGAATTTTAATAAAATGTATAGGAATATTTAGCTTTGAGAACTTTTGTTCTAATTTGTCAATTACATGCCCTGCAGCACCATTGCCTGAGTTGACTACCAGCTTTAATGGTTTTAGGTTGTTTGGATTTATGTAAGTTAGAAGGTGTTGCACATATTCTTCAATATTGCTTTGTAGCTTATAAGTACCTCTAGTAGCAACCTTTTCGAAGCTATTCAGTTCCGCTAGTAGTTGGATTTCTCGTAACCCCGTATCTCCACTGATAGGTTTAGAATCTTCTCGAACAAGTTTCATTCCGTTGTAATCTATAGGGTTATGGCTAGCTGTGACTTCAATTCCACCGTCTGTGGAAAGGTTGCTCGTCGCAAAATAAATTTCTTCAGTACCGACCATACCTATATCGATGACGTCTACCCCTGCATCCATTAACCCGTCTGCTATCGCTAGTTTTAGAGGTTGGGAGGTTTCTCTAACATCTCCGCCAATAACAACTTTTTTTGGGTTCAGGTACTGGCCGTACGCTCGGCCGATTCGATAGGCAATATCCTCGTTGAGCTCTTCACCTAGTTGACCTCGGATATCATATGCTTTAAAGCATGTTAGCTTGTTCATATTTGTTTCCTAACTATTTAGCTTGTTCAAGAGAACAGGGACTATATTTTTTTGACTAACATTGTATCGTCAATTGAGACCTGAGTTAAAGCTCACCTAATCAAAGTAAACGATTACATTTTAGTGGACTAGCCAATTGATTGATGCATACCATGCAATGTTCAATTTGAAAACTGGTATAGTTGTTAGTTTCCACACGCATTCTCTATAGAAAGCTAAACTTAAATTTCTGCTGGCAATTATGGTTTTAATCAAGCTTAAAAATGTTATTCAAACTTATTCATGGGGAAGTAAGACCTCACTTGAGGA
>NZ_JATABG010000529.1:0-1771 GCF_036533755.1 Vibrio sp. M260118
TTCCAAGCGTTTACCATTGGTAAGAAGGATTGAAATTGGAATCAAGTTAGCAGGGAAAATCGCGATAGATGCTGCTATTAGGTACGCCCAAGTTTTTTGTACTGAAAACGGCTTTCGGTGATGAATGGGGCTGTGACAGCGCAGACACGCTTCTCCCTCTGGTTGTGAAAGGTGACAGTGGTGACAGTGTAGCGTTTTTGTAATGTACGTGTATTTTTCTTCTGGTTCGAACACTTCCCAGTATCTACGGACACTGACACGAGTAACCAAAAGAACGGTCGATATTTGCAGCAGTAGCAGGCCAATTAATCCTGGTCCAACCATAATGTCTGAATAGTCTTGCAGCTTAAAACATGAGATGGCAATGCTGACTAAGAATACATCGATCATGACCCACGGCCTTAAATGCTGCACTAGGGCAAGCGAATTTTTCAGTAGCTTGAAGTTGTGGTACCTCAGCGCAATGTGAGCGGAAACAACCGAACTACATACAACAAGAGGTGCAATCGAACTGCAAAATATAATCAGTATCGACAGCAGTAGAAAACCCTCTTGGAACAGCGTATAAACACCTGCTGGCAAGGTTGCTGGGATGAGCACGCCGAAAAGACGAATACTGATAAAATCAAAAAAGTGCGATGGAATGAAAAGTAATAGACAGGTTATTGCGACGGCGAGGTTGCCTGATAGCGAAGGTGTTCCTCCTCTATACAGCTTGGTATTGCAACGAGGACAAAATGCGCTTTTTCCTCGTTCGACACTGACTAAGTCGATTGGCAGTTCACAGCCATCGCAGAGGCGGATTGATGAAGTTTCAGAAGAATGGGCGTGCAGAGTTGGAGGAGGATTCATAGTCCTCCTCCTGCAGAATCAGTGATGGTACACACTCTAATTGTGCGATTGCGCACTACCATAGAGTGTTTGATATAAGCCTCGTTGTTCAACTAACTCTCCATGAGTGCCAGCTTGGCTGACTTGCCCATCTTCGAGCACGTAGATGAGGTCGGCCTGTTTAACCGCAGACAATCTGTGAGCGACGATAAGTGTTGTGCGTCCTTTCAAAAACTCAGTCAGAGCTTTATGAAAAGCCGCTTCTGTCGCGGTGTCTAGTGCTGAAGTTGCTTCATCCAATATAACAAACTTAGGATTGCTAAGAATCATACGTGCAATCGCTAGTCTTTGTCTTTGTCCGCCTGAAAGTCGTATACCACTTCGACCAATCTGGGTATCGAGCCCATCGCTTAACTGACGGATGACATCTTGCATCTGGGCTATTTCAAGTGCTTGCCATAGCTGCAAGTCGTTGTACTTAGAACCTAGGGTTAGATTATGCCTCAAAGTGTCGTTGAATAGTATAGGCTGTTGTAAAACCACGGCAATTTGGTTACGTATAATATCAAAACTGATATCGTCTGTTGTATGGCCATTGAAACGGATACTACCTGAGTCGGCTTGATATACGCCAATTAACAGTTGAATTAAGGTTGATTTCCCGCCTCCGCTAGCGCCAACTAAAGCAACTTTCTTACCTGCAGGTATGGTTAAACTGAGGTTGTTAAGAATTTGTGCTTCGTCATTGTATGAGAAGTTCACTTGGTCGATCTCAATATCGACTTCGCGATCATCGCTAAATGGATTGACCTTGCTGACAGGACGATGCTCTTCCTCTAAATCAAGAAGGGCGTTGATACGATTGAGAGCAGCTTTGGCGCTATACCAAGAGAACTGTATGCCTAGCAGCTCTTGCACAGGTGAAAGCATGAACCACAAG
>NZ_JATABG010000530.1:0-1766 GCF_036533755.1 Vibrio sp. M260118
AGACGACTATTCGCAGAAGGGGCGTTTTCTCAAGCCTTTGTTCCTGTATTGACTGAGTACCATGCCGCCGGAGATATGGATAAAACTCGTCAGTTGATTGCACGAGCGGCAGGTACGCTCGGGGTGATTGTCTCTATTGTTACTCTATTGGGCGTTTTGGGCTCTGGTGTTGTCACTGCTCTATTTGGTTTTGGCTGGTTCCTTGATTGGCTCAATGGTGGGCCGTCAGCTGAGAAGTTTGAACTGGCGAGCTTTATGCTCAAAATCACTTTCCCTTACCTGTGGTTTATTACCTTTGTCGCTTTGTCGGGAGCGATCCTCAATACCTTAGGTAAATTTGCTGTTTCCTCTTTTACTCCTGTTTTTCTCAATGTGATGATTATTTTGTCGGCGTGGTTTATTGCGCCTCAGTTGTCACAACCTGAAGTTGGTTTAGCCATTGGTGTTTTCCTTGGTGGCTTGGTCCAGTTTTTATTCCAAATCCCTTTCCTTATTAAAGCGGGGGTAATGGTTAAACCTCAGTGGGGATGGCGCGATCCTGGTGTGGTAAAGATCCGCACGCTAATGATTCCCGCTCTGTTTGGTGTATCAGTGAGCCAGATTAACTTGCTGTTTGATACCTTCATCGCCAGTTTTCTGCAAACTGGTTCAATCAGTTGGCTCTACTATTCTGATCGATTGCTAGAGTTTCCTTTGGGCTTGTTTGGGATTGCGATAGCCACGGTTATTCTACCAGCCCTTTCTCGTAAGCATGTTGACGCTCATAGTGATGGTTTTGCTCAGACCATGGACTGGGGTGTGCGTATGGTGATGCTGCTCGGTATCCCTGCAATGCTTGGTTTGATGGTTTTGGCCAAACCTATGCTGATGGTGCTGTTTATGCGTGGTGAGTTTACTCCGCAGGATGTCACTTTCGCTTCGATGTCTTTAGTTGCTTACGCTTCTGGTCTATTAAACTTTATGCTAATTAAGGTGCTAGCGCCAGGCTATTACTCACGTCAAGACACCAAGACTCCGGTTAAATACGGCATTATTGCTATGGTGACTAACATGGTCTTTAATGCAATCTTTGCTTGGTTCTATGGCTATGTCGGTCTTGCTATCGCAACGGCACTCTCTGCTTTTGTAAACATGTCTCTTCTATATAGAGGGTTGCACATCGCAGGGGTTTATCAGTTAACTTTAAAAACGCTTGTATTTGTTGCCAAGTTGGTCGTGGCTGGTGGCATCATGGTTGGCGCGGTTTTATGGCAACTTGAAGAGATGAGTGTATGGCTGACTTGGAGCCTGTTCGAACGCGTCATAGCTTTAGCGACGTTGATTGGCTTAGGGGCTAGTGCCTACTTAGTAACAGTCTATCTTCTAGGGGTACGTTTAAAAGACTTAAAAGCAGCGACAGACTAAGCATAATTGGTATATAATCCGTCGGTTTCACGCAACGTTAATTCTTATTTAGAGAATTTGTAACCTATAAACAAGTTTTAGTAGTCTTCAATGGAATTGATTCGAGGTATTCATAACATCAAGCCACACCATCAAGGGTGTGTGTTGACGATCGGAAACTTCGACGGTGTCCACCTTGGGCATCAGGAAGTGTTAAACCAAGTGTCTGCGCAAGCGAAAAAGCTAGGCTTGCCGTCTACGGTAATGACATTTGATCCTCAGCCATTGGAGTTGTTTGCGAAAGATAAAGCGCCAGCGCGGTTAACTCGTCTCAGAGACAAATATGTTCAACTGAGTAAGTTAGAGTTAGAAAGATTGCTGTG
>NZ_JATABG010000531.1:0-1764 GCF_036533755.1 Vibrio sp. M260118
GAGCGAATACATCCCATTGCAGCAAGTTACTATGGGTTATGACATTCGTTGGGAAGATCCAATCATTGTTCGTAAAAACCGTAAACGTATGCTGACCATCTTTGCCGACCCAGATCTGCTAGGTGAAGAGACAGCGGCGACGTTACAAGCTCGCTTGATGCCATTGATTGAAGCGATTGAGTTACCCCCTGGCTACTCGTTAGAGTGGGGTGGTGAGTATGAGTCTTCTGGTGATGCGCAAGAGTCTCTGTTCACGACCATGCCGATGGGTTACTTGTTCATGTTCTTAGTTACTGTGTTCTTGTTCAACTCGGTGAAAGAGCCTCTGATTGTCTGGTTAACCGTGCCGCTTGCCATCATAGGTGTGACAACAGGCTTACTTGCGTTGAACACCCCTTTCGGCTTTATGGCGCTGCTAGGTTTCTTAAGTCTATCGGGTATGTTGCTTAAAAACGGTATTGTTTTACTCGATCAGATCGAGATAGAAATGCATTCGGGTAAAGACCCATATGTAGCCGTTGTTGATGCGGCGCTTAGTCGTGTTCGACCTGTATGTATGGCGGCGATTACGACTATATTAGGCATGATCCCACTGCTGCCGGATATTTTCTTTAAGCCAATGGCAGTTACGATTATGTTTGGTTTAGGTTTTGCGACAGTACTGACACTTATTGTCGTGCCTGTGTTGTATCGTCTGTTCCACAAGGTAAAAGTACCAAACTAAATCAGAAGTAATATGAGGTGCCCCTGCTTTGTCAGGGGCATTTTTATCGGGAGTATGTAAATGAGTGTAGACACGATTTGCGCATGGGCAATGAATCACCCCCTTGAGCGCGAATATCATGACGCAGAGTGGGGTGTTCCAGTTTACGATGACACCGTGTTGTTTGAGTTTATTACTCTAGAAGGCGCTCAAGCTGGGCTGAGTTGGATAACTATTCTTAAAAAGCGTGAAGGCTACCGCGCGGCATTCGAACAGTATAATTTGCTACGTTTAGCCCAATATGACGAGACTCGTGTTGAGTATGTGATTGATAATTTTGATGTTGTGAAACATAGAGGCAAGATTGCTTCTGTCTATGGGAATGCACGAGCAGCGCTAGCTCTAATTGAAGAGTATGGCAGCTTATCAAGCGCGTTGTGGCAATTTGTTGATGGCGAGCCAATTGTTAACCGTTGGACACAAATGAGTGATGTTCCGGTTTCGACAGAACAGTCAAAAGCGATGAGCAAGTTTCTTAAGAAAAAGGGTTTCAAGTTTGTTGGTGAAACTATCTGCTACGCATTTATGCAGGCGGTAGGTATGGTGGATGACCATCTGGTTGGCTGTCCTAAAAAGCGTAATTAGCGGTGTAGATCGCATAAAAAAGCCTCGAGATTCGAGGCTTGTAAACATCAATTAAACTAGAGTTAAGCTGTTGCTTCTTTTTCCAGTATCAGAGCGTTGTATCGTGCTAAGCCTGCTTCTAGATCTGCAATCAGATCATCGACATCTTCCAAGCCGATATGAACTCGGATTAAAGTGCCTTCAAATTTAGGGTTAGCTACCGTTCGTAAGCTGTTGAAGCTCTTAGGTTCATTAGCTAGGATCAAGCTTTCAAAACCGCCCCAAGAGTAGCCCATGCTAAAGTGCTGCATCCCGTCTAATAGCGCCGTCGTCGCACGTGGGTAACTGGTTTTCAGTACGAATGAAAACAAACCATTGCCGCCAGTAAAATCACGCTCGAAAAACTCATGGCCCGGACAGGACTCAAGGGCAGGGTG
>NZ_JATABG010000532.1:0-1762 GCF_036533755.1 Vibrio sp. M260118
GTTGTAGACCGTGCGACGCGTAAAGTGGTATTCATGGCATCGACTGAAGGTGGTGTTGAAATCGAGAAGGTTGCAGAAGAGACTCCAGAGTTGATTCACAAAGCGGCTATCGATCCACTTGTCGGCCCTCAAGCTTACCAAGGCCGTGAGCTAGCATTCAAGCTAGGTCTTGAAGGCGACCAAATCAAACAATTTGTTAAGATCTTCATGGGTCTTGGCAACATGTTCTCTCAGTACGACCTAGCGCTACTAGAGATTAACCCTCTTGTGATTACTGGTGAAGGTAACTTGTTATGTCTAGACGGTAAGATCAACATCGATTCAAACGCGATGTACCGTCAGCCTAAGCTACGTGAAATGCATGATCCTTCGCAAGAAGATGAGCGCGAAGCGCATGCTGCTCAGTGGGAGCTAAACTACGTAGCACTAGACGGTAACGTTGGCTGTATGGTTAACGGTGCTGGTCTAGCTATGGGTACGATGGATATCGTAAACCTGCATGGCGGTAAGCCAGCTAACTTCCTAGATGTAGGTGGCGGCGCGACTAAAGAGCGTGTAGCAGAAGCATTCAAGATCATCCTATCTGATGACAATGTAAAAGCAGTACTAGTCAACATTTTTGGTGGTATCGTCCGCTGTGACATGATCGCTGAAGGTATTATTGGTGCGGTTAAAGAGGTAGGCGTAAGCGTACCTGTCGTTGTTCGTCTAGAAGGTACTAACGCAGACCTAGGTCGCGAAGTTCTTGCTAATTCTGATGTTGATATCATTGCAGCTGAGTCGCTAACTGACGCAGCTCAGAAAGTTGTTGCTGCTGCGGAGGGCAAATAATGTCTGTACTAATTAATAAAGACACGAAAGTAATCTGTCAGGGTTTCACTGGTGGTCAAGGTACTTTCCACTCTGAGCAAGCGATCGCTTACGGTACGCAAATGGTTGGTGGTGTTTCTCCGGGTAAAGGCGGTCAAACTCACCTTGGTCTTCCTGTATTCAACACAGTACGCGAAGCTGTAGAAGCAACGGGTGCGACTGCAACAGTTATCTACGTTCCAGCTCCTTTCTGTAAAGACGCAATTCTAGAAGCGATTGATGCAGGCATCGAGCTAATCGTAACCATCACTGAAGGTATCCCAACAACAGATATGATCGATGTGAAAGTGAAGCTGGAAGAGACAGGCGTTCGCATGATCGGTCCTAACTGTCCAGGTCTAATCACGCCTGATGAGTGTAAGATCGGTATCATGCCTGGTCACATCCACAAGAAAGGTAAAGTGGGTATCGTTTCTCGCTCTGGTACTCTTACGTACGAAGCAGTTAAGCAGACGACAGATGAAGGTTTCGGTCAGTCTACTTGTGTTGGTATCGGTGGTGACCCGATCCCAGGTTCAAACTTCATCGACATCTTGAAGCTATTCCAAGAAGATCCGGAAACTGAAGCGATCGTAATGATTGGTGAAATCGGTGGTACAGCTGAAGAAGAAGCAGCAGCGTTCATCAAGGAGAACGTCACTAAGCCTGTCGTTTCTTACATCGCGGGTGTTACGGCGCCTCCTGGCAAGCGCATGGGCCACGCGGGTGCAATCATCTCTGGTGGTAAAGGCACGGCGGAAGACAAGTTCGCAGCTCTAGAAGCGGCAGGCGTTAAGACTGTTAAGTCTCTTGCAGACATTGGTCAAGGTCTACGTGAAATCACAGGTTGGTAATCTACCCACATGAATGACAAAGGCTTGGCATTACGCCAAGCCTTTTGTTTTTGTGCGCT
>NZ_JATABG010000533.1:0-1759 GCF_036533755.1 Vibrio sp. M260118
GAATGCAGCAACGGGTTGGCTTGGCTCGAGCATTTGCGATGGACACCGATATATTGTTGATGGATGAACCCTTCTCAGCGTTAGACCCGCTGATCCGAACTCAACTCCAAGATGAACTCCTGCAACTGCAAAGTGAACTCAATAAAACAATTATATTTGTCAGTCATGACTTAGATGAAGCGCTAAAGATTGGCAATAATATTGTCATTATGGAATCGGGCAAGTTGATTCAGCATGGAGAACCCGAGCAGATTGTTCTGACCCCAGAAACCGAATATGTGAAGAACTTTGTCGCTCATACCAATCCACTCAATGTTCTAAAAGGGCGTTCTTTAATGCAATCACGTGACGAATTAAACCGTCGTGACGAACAGTGGGAAGTGTGCGCGTCAGACGAGTTATGGGTAGAGCAGAAACCAAGTGGATTAACGTTAGTCGATTCAAACAAAACCTTGGTTGATTGGAACGACGATTCCATCGATATGCAGGACATTGACAATTCAGTCGTGGTTCAAGCGAGCCCCGACATTGGCATGCGAGAGGCGATTGAGCTTAAACAGCGCAGCAATCAGCCCATCCTATTGGTCGAAGAGGACGAGTTGGTTGGGGTACTGACTGACAACGAACTCTATGATGCGTTACTGGGTAACTTTAAATCTCAGCAGGTCGCTTAGCACATTCACCCGTCGAAATGGCGGGTGAACTTCATTAACAAATCTTAATCTTCACTCAACGCTTCCTTAATCTCACTTTTCGTACCCTTTGGTTAATAAATAAAAAACCAAAAGGGGTAAAAGGTGAATATATTAGGATATCTACAAAAAGTGGGTAAGGCATTAATGGTGCCGATAGCAGTACTACCAGCAGGTGGTTTAATGCTAGGTATTGGTTATGCCCTTGATCCAACGTGGGGAGCTGGCGGAAGTCCGTTGGCGAATTTCCTTATTTATGCTGGTAAGGCGATCATGGATAACCAAGCTTGGTTGTTTGCCGTTGGTGTCGCATTTGGCATGGCGAAAGATAACAACGGTGCAGCAGCATTGGCGGGCTTAATAGGCTTGTTCATTGTACAAACCTTGGTTTCAGACCCTGCTGTGATTTCCTTGCTAACGGGCACGGCGGTTGCAGATATGAGTAAAGAATCGGTGATTTCGTATGGCGCAGTGGTCAATGCCTTTACTGGGATCTTAACAGGTATCATTGCAGGCGAGCTCTATAACCGTTTTCACAATATCCAATTGCCGTCAGTACTGGCGTTCTTCGGTGGACGCCGCTTTGTACCTATCATTACATCGGCGGTAATGTGTCTTGTGGCTTACATTCTGATTGTGGTTTGGCCTGTGGTCTATGTTGCTCTGGTTAATTTTGGTAAGAGCTTTATCGATTTGGGTCCAGTTGGTGCTGGTTTATATGGATTCTTTAACCGCTTGTTGATCCCATTAGGTCTTCACCACGCTCTTAACCAAGTATTCTGGGCTGACCTGGCTGGCATAAACGATATCTTCAACTTTTGGAACAACACTGGTGAGCTTGGTATTACAGGTCGTTATATGGCTGGCTTCTTCCCTGTTATGGGCTATGGTCTACCAGCTGCTGGCCTTGCAATTTACCACTGTGCTAAGCCAGAGAACAAAGCGAAAGTCGGTTCAATTATGTTAGCAGCAGGTACGACTGCGATCGTAACCGGTGTGACAGAGCCACTGGAATTTGCGTTTATGTTCGCGGCACCGGTACTGTTTGTCATTCATGCTGCATTGAC
>NZ_JATABG010000534.1:0-1745 GCF_036533755.1 Vibrio sp. M260118
GTAGTCTTCTTGCTCGCTACCCTCTAGCTGAGAGAGCTGGTCAATGTACATTTTTAACTCACCAAGAAAGATCTCGAGCAGGACAGGAACATTTTCTTCACCAATTTCGCTCGCCAATCTGTCGATTTTACTTTGGTCTAAAATATCCACTATTGCACTTCCTTCGCATTCCAAGATTGTAGCTTTCTGTATATGGTTGACGGACTAACATCCAAGTAACCAGCTGCTTTAGGGATGTTACCATCACAGGCTTTGATAGCCTGCTCAATGGCATTTTTCTCAGTGAGCCACAAAGGAAAAATATCCTGAACCGTGATGGTTTCGCTTTGCGGCCTTGTCACTCGAATTTCGTTTTTTGAAGGCTGGTTAAGTGGTGGTGGCAACATAGCTAAGTCAATTTCTCGGCCATTGTTAAGCACCACCACGTTACGCAACACATTCTGCAACTGACGCACGTTACCTGGCCATTCATAACGGGAGAAGCGTTCTACCACCTCAGGTGCTAAACGGATAAAATCCTTTCCCTCTTCCTTAGACATAAATCCCAGTAACGAGTATGCAATCTCAATAATATCATCACCACGCTCACGAAGAGGCGGTAAATGAAGCGGAATTACGTATAAGCGGTAGTATAAGTCTTCACGGAAACGTCCCTCTTCAACCTCTTTCCACGGGTCTTTATTGGTCGCGCAAACAAATCGCACATCCACATTTTTCATTTTTGACGAGCCAACTTTTTGGAACGTACCTGTTTGGATAAAGCGCAACAGTTTAGTTTGCAAATCTAAGTCCATTTCACACAACTCATCGAGGAACAGCGTCCCTCCATCTGCCAGTTCTGCCGCGCCTTGACGATCCGTAGCAGCTCCGGTGAAGGCTCCTTTAACGTGGCCAAACAGCTCGCTCTCAATCAGATCTTTTGGAATTGCCGCACAGTTAATCGCGATAAACGGTTTATCACCACGCTTACTGGTGGCGTGAATGGCTTCCGCGCACACCTCTTTACCCGTACCACTTTCTCCCGTGATAAAGATACTCGCCTTGCTGCTTGCCGCTGAGTCTATAGTGCGATAAACCGCTTGCATGGTTTGACTACTACCAATGAAACCTTGGTACCCTTGACTACCCTGATTGTCACCATCCGTTTTCGCCTTAGTCGCCTTTCGCAGAGCGTTATTCACGGTGACACGTAGACGATCCGCTTCACACGGTTTGATCAAGAAGTCTTGAGCACCATGACGCATCGCTTCAACTGCGGTATCAATTGAGCCGTGAGCCGTCATAAAAATCATCGGTACATCTGGATTTTTCTCTTTAACGGCATGGAGTACATCCATCCCGGTCATATCCGGCAGGCGCAGATCGAGAAGGATCAAATCTGGGGTTCTGAAACTAAGGCTTTCAATCGCATCCCGGCCAGTGCCGACAATATTGATATCAATTTGTAGTGGAGTCAGGTAAGAACGATACAAGGCCGCCACGGACGCGGTATCCTCTACCATGAGTAAATATTTTGAGTTTCGAGTTTGTGTCGTATATTGCATAACCTAGCCAAGGTTTCGTCGCATTTATGTAAAGAATCGCATTGCGCTTTGCATTATGCAAATTAATTGTAGAAAAACCCTCAAAATGAGTGACAGATCACGCGCATATCACTCTGTAACTGTGGCACGTTATATGCAGGACAAAAAGAGACCCTGAGGGGTCACCTAGCCAACTGACGTTGTTAGTGAACTTAGTATTCA
>NZ_JATABG010000535.1:0-1738 GCF_036533755.1 Vibrio sp. M260118
GAAATAAGGCCAATACTGACTTCTGTATGCCACTCTAAGGGTTGGTTACTTCAGTTCGTCGTATAACCAAAAATATCGCGATCGCGGCCTACGGCCGCTCCATACAAAGAACCCCACTTAAAAAGTGGGGTTCGTCATCAATCTGAAAGGCAGAGAAATCTGCCTTTTTTGATCAAGCCGTATTTCAGCATGCGTGTTTTTATTAATGGGTTTGTCAATTAGGCTAAACTTAAGAGGTACATGATGTTGCTCTGGAGGTATGCATGGAGTTTCTAGTCCAGTTTGATGAAGAGGGTGTGTATCAGAACAATTCGTGGGATGTTCCCGTACCCTACCGTAAAGGCGAAGTACGGGCACTCAACCCTCTTATGGCTATGGTTCTGATTGAGCGTAATCAGGCCCATCTCTACACTCATCTAAAAGATAAGCGATTGGCGATATCTGATGACGAAGGGTGAAGGGGTATCAAGCAAAAGAGACATAGCTGACCAACTTGCTATGTCGCCTTTTGTATCAGTAACTGTCGGGTAAACTCAGCAAAACCAAACCCTCCGGGTAGTGACATGACTTTCGATGGCTTGTGGGTCAGTTTATCCCAGTATTGACGTATATTGTCGACGCCAACGGTAAATGGCAGTGTTTCAAACATTTGCTGATCATTGAGTGAATCACCGACATAACAGCATTTATTCAAGATATCTTGCTCTAATAGCCCTTTACTTTTGAGAAACGAGTAAGTGCTAGTTCGTTTTGAGTGAGCGCCATACCACGCATTAATATGGATTGAGCTTGCTGTCGCATGTGCACCTAAAGCGTGTATTTCTCTTACTATTTGATCAACCACATCACTTGCTAAAGGTTCGCGGTTCTGACCAATGTCAATGGCGACTTCACATAGGCGATAAGCTTGATCGAGAGTAAGGTTCACATCTGGGTACTCGGTGAGTATCGCCTCCACCTGATGTTTGAGTTTGGCTTGTAGAGACCGCATTTCATCAATTGGAACTGAACTCGAGAGGGTTACTCCTTTGCAACCTTTTTCTATGGTAAACGCGCCATTTTCTCCTAGAACAGCATCAACCGGCCACAGTTGAGCAATATGGTCGCACCAACCCGCGCACGCTCCAGTAACGGCAACAACTTTAATTCCATGTTGCTGTAGTTGGCTGAGCGCGACTAGTGCTTCTGTTGGAAGTTTTCCTTGCCAAGTAAGAGTGTCATCGACGTCAGTTAAGACCCATTCGATAGACTTCCACTCCTTTGAAAGTAAGTTTTGCATTGTGGTTGTCGATAGTAGTTGAGCCAGACTACTCATATTATGAGTATTTACTCAGAATTTCAGTGATGCTGATAGTGTTAATGAACTGTTGCTAACAACCTGTTGCTTTAGTGTGTCGTAAATGGAAATGCTTGTTGTCAAAATGGCAACAAGCTAAATGATCTCTTCTCGAATACTATCTTCGCAAACGATTTCTTTTGTGAGGTGGCTATGTCCCGATATCTTCTATGTGCATTTTCTTTTGTGCTGCTCTATCCAACAGCCATCGATCTTTACTTAGTCGGTTTACCTCAGATAGCGGCCGACCTTGCAGCGACAGAATCACAGCTCCATATGGCGTTTTCTATCTACTTATCGGGTATGGCTGTGACCATGTTGTTTGTTGGTCGGATTGCTGATCGCTTTGGCCGCAAACCAGTGGCGATAGTAGGCGCTATTGTTTTTGCCATTGCTTCTTGG
>NZ_JATABG010000536.1:0-1728 GCF_036533755.1 Vibrio sp. M260118
TGTCACCTTGGTTTTCAAAAATAGCCGCGATGATCTTTCCTCGACCAGCCACCTCGCCTTCTACGACTTTTTCTTGGTAGAGAATCTTAAACTTGTCACCACTACGAATATCTAACGCAAAGTCGATATCCCAGCCAAAGATGCCAGCCAGCTCCATAATTTGGTTCGCAGTTAAGCCGGCATTGACCCCAGCATTCCAAAAATTAGAGGTGATATCCGCTTCGGCATAGTTGTATTGGTAGTGGATCTCTTTCTTATCGAGCTCAGAGGTGTAGCCGTCGTCTGATTTAGTGATCAGGAAAGTTTCGAATGGGTTGATCACTCTTTTGAGCTGAATCAGTTGGTTGTTTGAGTCAAAGCCAAGCTGAAAAGAGTCGCCGGGTCTGACTCTGGTTAGTTGCTTTTCTATCTCTTTGTTGCTCGAAGTGAGTTGGTATAGTAACCGAGACGAAAGCCCAGCGCGTTGGAACAGTAGCGCCATGCTATCGCCCGAACCAACAGTGTGTTTTTCCCATCTAAGTACGGCATGTCGGGCGGGGGACTCTTGCAAGGCTAGCTGCTCGATATCAATCGCTAAAGGGTAGGCTTTACCTACTTGATAGATAGTCTCTTCTTGGCGAAGATCGTTGGGCGCAGGTAAAAACAATACAATGACGATTAATGCGCTAAAAAGGGCGATAAGGGCTCGGTGAATCCATGGTAATCGAGCGAAAAGAGACAACATCTTATGTCCGTTCTAAAAAAATCATTAAAAAAGCTTAGCTGTTTAGTCTAACTGGTTTCAAAAAGCATCGCTATTCAAGTAAGATGACCAACTAACAAATTTTTGCCAAATCTGTGGGAGTGAACAAGAATGGCGAGCATTGAAGCTGCACTAGCCGAGATTAAGCGCGGTGTTGAAGAACTGATTCCAGAAGAAGAACTGATTGCTAAGTTAAAAGAGGGTCGTCCTCTTCGTATTAAACTAGGTGCAGATCCAACTGCTCCTGATATCCACCTTGGCCATACAGTAATTTTCAACAAGCTTCGTGCTTTTCAGGAGCTAGGCCACGACGTTACCTTCCTTATCGGTGACTTTACGGCAATGGTTGGTGACCCAACAGGTAAGAACAACACTCGTCCACCGTTAAGCCGTGAAGACGTATTGCGTAACGCTGAAACGTATAAAGAGCAGGTATTTAAAATCCTAGATCCAGCTAAGACTAAAATTCAGTTCAACTCTGAATGGCTGTCTGAGCTTGGCGCTGAAGGTATGATTCGCCTTGCTGCGAACCAAACAGTGGCTCGTATGCTAGAGCGTGATGACTTTAAGAAGCGTTATGCGGGTGGTCAGCCAATTGCCATTCATGAGTTTATGTACCCACTACTACAAGGGTATGATTCAGTCGCAATGGAAACTGACGTAGAGCTTGGTGGTACTGACCAGAAGTTCAACCTACTAATGGGTCGTGAACTACAGAAGTCGAACGGTCAAAAGCCTCAGGTTGTACTAATGATGCCACTTCTTGTTGGTCTCGACGGCGAGAAGAAGATGTCTAAGTCTGCGAACAACTACGTTGGTATCAGTGAAGCACCAAGCGAAATGTTCGGTAAGATCATGTCGATCTCTGATGACCTAATGTGGAACTACTACGATTTGCTTTCGTTCCGTCCGCTTGAAGAAGTGGCGAAGCTCAAAGCGGATGTCGAGGCGGGTCAAAACCCACGTGATGTGAAAGTGGCTCTAGC
>NZ_JATABG010000537.1:0-1695 GCF_036533755.1 Vibrio sp. M260118
TTGTAGTAGTACGGTTCGTCAAAACCGCTGATTGCTTAGTACCCAATCAATTTACCACACAAATTTGTTATTGAACTGATAACGGGATTTTCGTGATCAATGCCTAATAAAAACTCCCCTCCAAGTACTTTCTAAGTGATGCACATCAAATATTAACACTGTAAGTTTTTTACATTTCGATGTTTGTTAATTAGTCAATAAGAATTTAACGATCAACTTCAATAAAATGAATTTATGGATTTTTAAATAATGGTGATCCATGTCGCTTTTTGTGTTTTTAGAAAGCGTGAAAAATGAACTAGTGTGATCTGTGTCTGGTTGTCTGTAATTTTGATTTAGACCGGAATGAGATATTGTTCACGTATTGCAATTTTGTGAAATTTTGCAACACAGGAGAGTTGGACTTTTCGCTATAGAGAAATTAGCTGACAGGGTATCTTCCACGACAAATAGTGCGAGTTAACTTCCTAAATAAGCCTTAGATAAAATATCTGTCCAAGATCGAGTTTTGGCTAACGCATGGTTGCTAGCTTGCGATTCAAAAAACGAAGTTGAATGTATGGAAATGTCGCTTTAAGTTCATAGAAGTACGCGAATGTGGGGGCGGAATAGATTTAAAGCTTAATCGGGTTTATATACATAAAAACCACTTCAAAGAAGTGGTTTTTTCATTCGTGATAAGAACAAAGTTATAGGTCTTGGATGTTTTCCGCTTCAAGTTCTTGGAAGTAACGCAATGTCTTCACTTTAAGTTCCTGAACCGCTGGGTCGTCAGCAACAATAATTGCCTTAGGGTGCATCTGAAGAGCAGATACCGTCCACATGTGGTTTACTGAGCCTTCGATTGCAACTTCAAGTGCTAGGGCTTTGTTGTGGCCTGTTGTTAGAATCATCACTTCTTCAGAATCTAGTAAAGTGCCAACACCGATAGTCAGTGCGTATTTTGGTACTTGGTTGATGTCGTTATCGAAGAAGCGTGAGTTTGCAATACGAGTATCTTCCGTTAGGGTTTTGATACGAGTGCGAGAAGCTAAAGAGGAGCCTGGTTCGTTGAATGCAATGTGGCCATCAACACCAATACCACCCATGAAAAGATTGATCTTGCCAAAAGAGCGAATCTTCTCTTCGTAAGCCGCGCACTCAGCTTCAGTATCTTCTGCCTGACCATTTAACAAGTTTATGTTCTCGTCTTGGATATCGATGTGGTTAAAGAAGTTGTTGTACATGAAAGAACGGTATGACTCAGGGTGCTGAGGATCAATTCCTACGTACTCATCCATGTTAAATGTCACGACGTGCTTAAAGCTAACTTCGCCAGCATTATATAGGCTGATTAGTTCTTTATAAGTTGTAAGAGGCGTACCACCAGTAGGCAGACCAAGAACAAATGGACGATCTGCTGTCGGTTTGAATGCATTAATTTTGTCTGCAATGTGGCGAGCTGCCCACTTACCTACTTGTGCCGCGTTGTTTAAAGGAATCAGTCTCATTTGTCTTTTCCTATTAAAGATTATTGGAGTGCTTTCTTATTTTGCATTGTAAAATAAGGCTGCAATATTTACCAGTATTTTTTCTACGATAAAAATGTTTATCCCTTATTTTAGATCAAAAAAACATCATTATTGGGTGGTAAAGGTGAGAATATGCGGCTTTTTTCTAATCTCGAGAAAAGGGTAAGTAAACAGGCTACTACTT
>NZ_JATABG010000538.1:0-1693 GCF_036533755.1 Vibrio sp. M260118
GAACAAACTTACAGGGCTTGGTATGCCTGAAACTCAGTATATTGTATAAAAGTCGCTCAACTTTAGGAGGTTTGGTTTCTCGTCTGAATTACGCAACAAAGCCATTTCATTAAGCAATCGTACTTGTTGTTTAGTAAGACCTATTTGGAGACCATAGATAGCATTGAAGGCCTAGATGAGAAGAGTAAAGAGCGCATTAGCTTTTTCTCTCGCCAAGCAATCAATGCGATGTCACCAAGTAACTACATTGCTACTAATCCCGAACTGCTTAAGCTGACGTTAGAAAAAAACGGTGAAAATCTACTCGCTGGGTTAGAACAACTGAAGGAAGACGTTGAATCAAGCGCTGATATCTTGAAGATACGCATGACTAACAATAATGCCTTCCGCATTGGTGAAGATGTTGCGAATACTCAAGGAGATGTGGTTTACCAAAACGAGCTGTTTGAACTGATACAGTATCGTCCACTAACGGAAACAGTTAACGCAACTCCGTTGTTAATCGTTCCTCCTTTTATCAATAAGTACTACATTCTCGATTTAAGAGAGAAAAATTCACTCGTCCGCTGGCTACTTGAGCAGGGACACGCGGTATTTATGATGTCGTGGCGAAACCCAGGGAGCGCGCAGAAAGACGTCGAGTTTGGTGATTATGTGACGGACGGTGTTGCTAAAGCGGTAAGTGCAATTGAAGATATTACTGGCCAAGATCAGATAAACGCAGCAGGTTACTGTATTGGTGGTACTGTCCTCGCTTCAACTATTGCCTACTATGCCGCGAAGCGAATGAAAAAGCGCATCAAGAGTGCGACTTTCTTTACCACGTTGCTCGATTTCTCACAGCCTGGTGAAGTTGGTGCCTACATCAACGATACCATTGTGAGCGCGATTGAGATGCAAAATAACGTTAAAGGGTTTATGGATGGTCGCTCGTTAAGTGTCACTTTCAGTATACTGCGTGAAAACAGTCTCTACTGGAACTATTATGTGGATAACTATCTGAAGGGGAACAGCCCTGTAGATTTTGATCTCCTGTATTGGAATAGCGACAGTACCAATGTTGCCGCGCCTACTCATAACTTCTTGCTCAGAGAGCTTTATCTCAACAACAAACTTGTTGCTGATAAAGGGGTGAAGATTGGGGGGGTATGGATCGATCTGAATAAGATTAAAGTGCCGAGCTACTTTGTCTCTACCAAAGAGGACCATATTGCTTTATGGCAAGGAACATATCGCGGTGCACTGAACGTGGGCGGAAACAAAACCTTTGTTCTTGGTGAGTCTGGTCACATCGCAGGGATTGTTAACCATCCTGCGAAAGGAAAATATGGTTTTTGGACCAATGATTCATTAGATGACAGCGCCGACGAGTGGTTAGCCAATGCTGATCATACAGATGGCTCTTGGTGGACACACTGGGACCAATGGTTACTTGGTTTCAACCCAGAAGAACAAGTTGAGCCGTTCCGAGTAGGCAGTGAGCAGTTTCCTGTAATTGGCCCTGCGCCTGGTCGCTATGTCAAACAAGTGCTACCGATTAAAGAACCAAACTAGGATGTCTCCTTTATGAAAAAGCCTCTAGCAATGGTTTGTTAGAGGCTTTTTAGTTTGTAATACATCAGGATATCTGTTTAATTAATTTGTAACGACTATGTTGAGGGGACGGTGATGAAAACGATAGGCATGATTGGTG
>NZ_JATABG010000539.1:0-1692 GCF_036533755.1 Vibrio sp. M260118
GTGTTGAATTATTGATGAGATCCACTACGGTAACGCCGTGTTTACCGTTTTTTTTCACTTGATACATCGCACTGTCGGCTTGCTGGTAAATCTCCTCAAATCTATGTGCCACGCCTTGATAAAAGCAGACGCCAATACTAAAGCCAATTTGAGAATATTGACGAGCACCATCGTTGTGCGACGCAGTATCGGTGAGTAGGGAGTCACATAACATCATCAATGCGTTTTGCGACAATGAGTGCGACAGAATAACAAACTCATCGCCACCTAAGCGACCAATTTGAACATCGTTTGGACAAAGATCTTTTAACCTATCAGCGATAGTGACCAGTAAGCGATCGCCAATGTGATGACCCAGCTCATCGTTGACTGACTTAAAATTATCAATATCAACAAAAACCAACGCTTGTATTGCACCAGGCTCGCTCTGTTGGTGTTGGTCATAAAAGGCTTGTTCGATAGCGCTGCGGTTCAGTAGCCCCGTCAAGGGATCGCTATTGGCCAACTTGGCTAACTGTTGCTCATAGCGTTTTTCTTGGGTGATATCGATATGAGTCCCCATCATCCTTAGCGGGTTACCATCATTATCGTATTCGACAATCCTTCCCCGGTCGGATACCCAGCTATCTGTACCATCTTTGTGAACCATACGGTGAACCACCTGATAGAGGTCGGTTTTACCCGCGATGTGGTCTTCAAATGCGCCTACTGCGAGGTCGTAGTCGTCCGGGTGTAAGTTCTTTTTCCAGGTCTCGACAGTGGCGGTTAACTCATAAGGTTGATAACCGAGCATTTTGCCCCACTGCATGTTGAAAATGGTGAGAGTGCCACTGGGAACGTGCTGCTCCCATAAACATAAGCCATTGCCATCTAGAGCAACGTTAAGCTTTTCTTGTAGACGAGCATTGTCTTTTCTGAGTTGCAGGTTCTCTTGCTCTAGTCGTTTGATTCTATCTAAATACTCTTCCATGCCACCCCTTCTACCTGCGACTGTCAGGTTAAGGCCAATAGTACGAAACTTATCATTAAATAGCTATTGAGTAGGGGCTAGGGTGAGAATCATGCGGAACAGGGGCTCGCTTTCTTCGCCATCTCATATTGGCGCATTGGCATTACGTCGATGGTCTGCTTCACATGTTCCCAATCGGTGTTTTTCCCCCAACGTAGTTTTTCTCCACCATCTTTACCAATCAGGATCGCGGTGTGGCTGCCGGGTTTAATGTCGTATAAGGTAAACAGTGCCTCTAGATTGAACTCGTGCTTAACCCATTTCGGCATACTAAAGCCGTCTTCGGTTACGACTAAAGTGATCAGATCTCTGTCTTGGAGTTCACATTCGTTGATCAGCGTTTCGAGTAAAAACTGTTTGACGTGTTCGTCATTGGTTGGGGCAAAGTAGATCACACTGCGATGGGACCACTCACTAGAATAAGTGGGGTAGGTCCAACCTAAAGGTGACAATAACATTGAAATTATTAGCAGAAAAGCGGCACGCATAACTACAGCCCCCTAGCAATGTTTGATTAAAGTTTCTGTCTACAGATGTTCTACGTTAATTGTAGGTGTTAAGCTCAGAGCTAGGATGAAAATAGACGGAAAGTTTACAATGCAGACTCTGAAGTCAGAACGCTTGACACTTAGAATGGTTAAGCCGGATGACGCTGATTTTATTTTTCAGCTCTACAACAGTGA
>NZ_JATABG010000540.1:0-1672 GCF_036533755.1 Vibrio sp. M260118
TGCTTGGTGTTTGTGACCACGCCGATAGGCTGCTCTACTCTCCCCGCTCTCCGCTCAACTTTTTAACCAAGCGTAAGCGTTTGAAAATTAAAAAGCGTGACCCCAATACCCAAGGCGTACGCCGCTTGGTCAATACCAGCGCGATTGGCGAGCTAACCCTAGATGAGCGCGGCAAGCCTGAACGTATTTCGATTCTTACCGGCGACGGTGTCGAGTGGGAGTTTCCACCAATAAATGAAACGTAAGGTTTTTGTAAAGAGACTTGAGATGCGCGTCCATAACCACTATCTATAAAAGTAACGCTACGACAAATCGAACCAATGCTTTCGAGCGTAACAAATATAAACAATCAAGATTAACGGGCTACCGATATGTTGAACTCTATTACATCTCTATTTAAACAATTGCTCGAAGGCCACGATTTAGGACAAAACGCCCAGCCTGATACCAACTTAGCCATCGCTTGCTTACTGTGTGAGGTAGCCGGCGCAGACCACCAGATTGAACCTGTAGAGGTTGAAGCCAAACGCCACCTATTGATGCGTTTACTCGATCTTGATGAAGCCGGAGCCAAAGTTTTGCTTAGCAGAGCCGAAGCAAGCAGCAAAGAGTCAGCCTCTCTCTACGACTTCACCTCTCAGCTTCGTGAACTAAGCCAAGAGACACGCTACTCGCTAATCAAAGCCATGTGGGAAGTAGCGAATGCCGATGGTGAAATAGATCCACTAGAAGACTCAGTGATCAGAAAAACCGCCGAACTTCTCTACGTCGACCACAACGAATTTATTCGCGCTAAATTGTCTGTGATTGATGGTGATAAGAAGTAGCTACTTACAGTGATTCATTCACTCCAAGCAGGAAATGTTCTTGATGCGTAAATCCGATAAAAAGGTCGAAAACCTAATTAGAGAAGTACTAACTGAAGTTTGTGAAGACACGTTAAAAAGCTACGATGGCTTTCTTTAGGTGACTCATACTGTCAAATATCCTTCTTTCCCTCAAAGTTTAAAAATAAGCTACATTTTCGAAACGAATCAAGATAGAGCCAACTTTATAGAAGGAGAAGCTCCGCCGCACGTCTCAACCACTATCCAAAAGGCGTTTAATAAGGCTGGAGTACAGCTAAAGAACGCAAGCAAACAAATTAGTTACGAGACAAAGTAAATGTTGCAAATAGCGAAATGCAGTCGCACGCTAGCTTGTCACGAGTGGAATCGTCCATGTTCACGCTTTTGCTTAAAATTAAGTGTCTTTAAAGGTCACTTGTATATTCACTGCTATATTTATTTTCTGAATCTAAAAATGGAAGAATGAGGATAAATATGTCACTAATAAAGAAAGCATGCTTTCTCATTGTCACTTTGATTTCTCTCGTGGCTTGCTCTTCGGTAAACGAGGTAAACAGAGGCAATTATGGAGATTTCCAACGTTCATTAAATAATAAATCTCACGGATACACGCTAACTGCGGACCCTTTACTTGAAAGTGATTCTTCGACTTTAGTTGAAAGGTTCGAAGTTCGTTATGGTGATTGTGCTTCTAATAAAGATTGGAATGATTGTAAAAAAGATAGGGAGAGAAGCGAACTTAGTGAACGAAGCAAGTCAACTCATAACGGTGACCAATATTGGTATGGTTGGGAAATTTACTTCCCAGACAATTACACCAATAT
>NZ_JATABG010000541.1:0-1669 GCF_036533755.1 Vibrio sp. M260118
AAACTAAATTTCGTAACTATCTAGAAAGAGAGATGACTCGCACGATATATTTAGTAGCAGAAAATATAGTGACAAAAGTGGTTACATTTTTTCTGGGTGCTAACATTTAAGGCTACGGGGGTGTGCCGTTAGAACCCAATAATTCTTATAAACTTTCAGGAGCATAAACATGTTTAAGAATCTTTTTGCTAACCTGCAAAAAGTGGGTAAATCTCTGATGCTGCCAGTATCGGTGTTACCTGTTGCAGGTATCCTACTTGGTGTCGGTGCTGCCGACTTAGCTTTCATCCCAGATATTGTTTCTAACCTAATGGAGCAAGCTGGTGGTTCAGTATTCGGCCAAATGGCTCTACTATTCGCTGTTGGTGTAGCACTTGGCTTTACTAACAACGACGGTGTTGCTGGTCTAGCTGCTATCGTAGGTTACGGCATCATGGCTGCAACACTAAGCGTTATGGCTGGTGTTATGGGCGTTGAAAAAATCGATACAGGTGTACTAGGTGGTATCCTTGTCGGTGGTGTTGCTGCTTGGGCATTCAACCGTTTCTTCAAAATCCAACTTCCAGAGTACTTGGGCTTCTTCGCTGGTAAGCGCGCTGTGCCAATCATCACTGGTTTCGCTGCGATCGGTCTTGGTCTTATCCTATCTGTTGTATGGCCTCCAATCGGCGGTGCAATCGGTGCATTCTCTCACTGGGCTGCGGATCAAAACCCTCAACTAGCGTTTGGTATCTACGGTATTGTTGAGCGTTCTCTAATCCCATTCGGTCTACACCACGTATGGAACGTACCATTCTTCTTCGAAGCAGGTTCATGTGTGAACGCTGCTGGTGAAGCACAGAACGGTGTTCTTACTTGTTACCTAGTTGCTGATGAAGCTTCTCGTGCTGCTGGTAATGGCTTCGGTCAGCTAGCGGGTGGTTACATGTTCAAGATGTTCGGTCTACCAGCTGCTGCTATTGCTATCGCTCACTCTGCTAAGCCAGAAAACCGTGCGAAAGTAATGGGTATCATGGCGTCTGCTGCACTGACTTCTTTCCTAACAGGTATCACTGAGCCAATCGAATTCTCATTCCTATTCGTTGCTCCAGTACTGTACGGAATTCACGCTCTACTAGCGGGTTCTGCATTCTTCCTAACTAACACGTTCGGTATTGTTCACGGTACGTCGTTCTCACACGGTCTAATCGACTTCACTGTTCTATCTGGTAATGCACAGAACATGGGGCTGATGGTTGGTCTAGGTCTTGTATACGCTGCAGTTTACTACGTAGTATTCCGCGCAGTTATCAAGGCAATGGATCTTAAGACTCCAGGTCGTGAAGACGAAACTGAAGAAGCAGTTATGACTTCTGGTTCAGACATGGCTGGCGAACTTGTTGCAGCATTCGGTGGTAAAGCAAACATCACTGGTCTAGACGCATGTATCACTCGTCTACGCGTATCAGTTGCTGACACTGAAACTGTTGATCAAGACAAATTGAAACAACTAGGCGCTGCAGGTGTAGTAGTTGTTGCAGGTGGTGTTCAGGCTATCTTCGGTACTAAGTCTGACAACCTAAAAACTGAAATGGATGAGTGGATCCGTAACCAAGGTTAATCCCCATACACTCATTTAGATAGATAAAAGGAGGCTTCGGCCTCCTTTTTTGCATCTGATGTATTAGCC
>NZ_JATABG010000542.1:0-1662 GCF_036533755.1 Vibrio sp. M260118
AGCAAGGTCCCTCTTGCAACTTTCGGTAGTTCGAATAAACTACTGAATCATCGCATTAGGCGAAATCTGTAAAGGAAAAGAAAAAATGAGCAACATCGAAGAACGCGTAAAGAAAATCATTGTTGAACAGCTAGGTGTAGACGAAGCAGAAGTTAAAAACGAAGCTTCATTCGTTGACGATCTAGGTGCTGATTCTCTAGACACTGTTGAACTAGTAATGGCTCTAGAAGAAGAATTTGACACTGAGATTCCAGACGAAGAAGCTGAGAAAATCACTACTGTTCAAGCTGCAATCGACTACGTAAACAGCGCTCAGTAATATCTCTCCCAGGCGGCCTTCTGGCCGCCTGTGTTCTTTTTAACCCTTCTATCCTTCCATAGAATCATTTCAATTCCGGAGAATAAAATCGTGTCCAAGCGTCGTGTTGTTGTCACTGGCATGGGTATGTTGTCACCGGTAGGCAACACCGTAGAATCATCTTGGAAAGCTCTGCTAGCAGGTCAAAGTGGTATCTCGAATATCGAGCACTTCGATACTGAAAATTTCTCTACTCGCTTTGCGGGCTTAGTGAAAGATTTTGACTGTACTGAGTACATGTCAAAAAAAGATGCACGTAAAATGGATCTATTTATCCAATACGGTATCGCAGCTGGCATCCAAGCTTTAGATGACTCTGGTTTACAAATTAATGAAGAAAATGCTGCTCGCGTTGGCGTCGCTATCGGTTCAGGCATTGGTGGCTTAGATCTTATTGAAGCGGGTCACACTGCTTTGGTTCAAAAAGGTCCGCGCAAAGTTAGCCCATTCTTCGTACCATCAACCATCGTAAACATGGTTGCAGGTAACTTATCTATTATGCGTGGTCTTCGCGGTCCTAATATCGCGATCTCGACGGCGTGTACTACAGGTCTACATAACATCGGCCATGCTGCACGTATGATTGCATACGGTGATGCAGAAGCTATGGTTGCAGGTGGTGCAGAAAAAGCATCGACACCACTAGGTATGGCAGGCTTTGGTGCTGCGAAAGCACTTTCTACTCGTAATGATGAGCCACAAAAAGCATCTCGCCCTTGGGACAAAGACCGTGACGGTTTCGTTCTAGGTGATGGCGCAGGTATGATGGTTCTTGAAGAATACGAACACGCAAAAGCGCGTGGCGCGAAGATCTATGCTGAAGTTGTTGGCTTTGGTATGTCGGGTGACGCTTACCACATGACTTCTCCATCTGAAGATGGTTCAGGTGGTGCGCTAGCGATGGAAGCAGCAATGCGTGACGCGGGTATCACAGGTACTCAAGTTGGTTACGTAAATGCGCACGGTACCTCTACACCAGCTGGTGACGTTGCTGAGATCAAAGGCGTTAAACGTGCTCTTGGCGAAGAAGGTGCTAAGCAAGTTAAAGTTTCTTCAACTAAGTCGATGACAGGTCACCTACTTGGTGCTGCAGGCTCAGTAGAAGCGATCATTACGGTTATGTCTTTGGTTGATCAGATTGTTCCGCCAACCATCAACTTAGATAACCCAGAAGAAGGCTTAGACATTGATCTTGTGCCACACACAGCGAAAGAAGTATCAATGGAATACGCAATTTGTAATTCATTTGGCTTCGGCGGTACTAACGGCTCGCTAGTGTTCAAAAAGATCTAAATAGTCACAGC
>NZ_JATABG010000543.1:0-1661 GCF_036533755.1 Vibrio sp. M260118
AGCAATAACCGCAAGTAACAGGAATGCGAAGTGAGGCATTCCTGGCACCAAGCCCATAACGCCGATGATCGACGCTGTAATCATCAGTGCTTTGGGGTTGTCGAACATCTGGAAAACAACCTGCTGCCCCATATCCTCATCGGTGTTTTGGCGAGTCACCATGATTGCCGCACCAATAGAGAGTAATAGCGACGGGATCTGAGCAACCAAGCCATCACCAATAGTCAGCAAGGTGTAGATTTGCAACGCCTCACTAAAGCCGAGGTCATACTGAGCCATACCGATGGAAAGACCACCAATAATGTTAATAAACAAGATCAGGATACCAGCGATGGCATCACCTTTTACGAACTTCGAAGCACCATCCATCGAACCATAGAAATCGGCTTCTTTGGTCACTTCGTCACGTCTTGTTCTCGCTTGATCTTGATCGATAAGGCCCGCATTCAAGTCAGCATCAATCGCCATCTGTTTGCCCGGTAAGGCATCAAGAGTGAAGCGCGCGCTTACCTCAGAAATACGGCCAGCACCTTTGGTCACAACCATAAAGTTAATGATCATCAAGATCATAAACACCACTAAACCAACCGCGTAGTTACCGCCAATAACAACACTACCAAACGCTTCAATGACCTTACCTGCAGCCCCCTCACCTTCGTGACCGTAAAGTAATACCACTCGGGTCGAGGCGACGTTTAACGCCAGACGGAGTAGAGTCGAGATCAGCAGAACTGTTGGAAAAGCAGCAAAGTCGAGCGGTCTACGGGTATAAACCGTTACTAAAAGTACCACCATGGCCAACGCAATGTTAAAGGTAAAGAACAAGTCGAGCAGGAACGCAGGAATGGGTAGAACAACCATCGCCAGCGTTGCCAATACCATGACAGGCGCGCCAATAGCTGGCATCGCCCGTTGAGGAATCTGTGGCAATTTGTCCGCAAACGGCAAAGAAAACTTCATAGTTGGGTAGCTGCAATAATCGGAAAAAGAATAACTTGGCTATACCATGCAATATCCAGTCCATGGTCTCTGTCAAATTAATGGCTAAGAGGCTACATAGCGGATAATGTACTTGGGTATTTGGCACGCCTATACACGTGCCATTGAACTCAGCCGTTAAGCGAGTATGAGCTATGGCTGGATATTGAACGCAATTTCGCCCGATGTTTTATCTGGCGAATATTCAATGCAGGTTAAACCAGATGTAGGAAACATTGGTGGATGAATATCAGTAACAAACTCCGCAGTCAAATAGCCCACTAGTGGCAGGTGCGAGACCAATAACACTGACTCATAATGATAAGTATCAATCAAAGCAGAGACGTAATCAGCAACATGCTCTGAATCACCATAAGGGGTGATATCTTCACAAACTTCTACCTGATCTGAAGTAAAGCTTGCAGAGATCTCTTGCCACGTTTGCTGGGCACGAATATAAGGGCTGACTAGCACCTTATCGAATTGAGAGAAGCCTTTTTCTGCACAAGCACGTGCAACGGCGGCTGATGCTCGTCTTCCGGGTGGGGTTAATTCTCTCTCAGCATCTGAAGGGGCAAAGTGCTCAGCTTCTCCGTGACGCATGATGAAAATTTTCATGGCAAATTCCTACTACTACCCGCGTTTATCGTTGGGGTGACTATTCCGCTGCAGTTAACACAGCT
>NZ_JATABG010000544.1:0-1661 GCF_036533755.1 Vibrio sp. M260118
GGTTTGCTGTTAACAGAGTAAGTCATACAAGGAAAAATAAAATGATAAGACTCGCTATCATTGGAACTAACTGGATCACCGCGCAGTTCGTCGATGCGGCCATAAAAACAGGACAATACCAACTTTGTGCTGTGTACTCTCGCTCACTGGAGAGCGCTAAGACGTTTGGTGAAAAATACGGTACGCCAACGTTATTTGATGATCTTGAAGCGCTATCGACCTCTCCCTTAGTTGATGTTGTATACATTGCTAGCCCAAACGTATTCCACGGCCCGCAAGCCATTCAGATGATGCAGGGCGGCAAGCATGTCATTGTTGAAAAACCAATGGCGTCAAGCTATGCGTTGGCTCAAGAGATGTTCGAAGTTGCTCAGAAAAACAATGTCTTGCTGTTCGAAGCTTTCATGTCGTCACACTTACCTAACTTCAAGCGTTTGAAAGAGTCACTGTCGTCGATTGGCAAAATTCGCAAAGGGTTTATCACTTACTGCCAGTATTCGTCTCGTTACCCTAAATACTTAGCTGGAGAGAATCCCAATACCTTTAACCCTGACTTTGCCAATGGTTCAATCATGGATATTGGTTTCTACTGTTTGAGCTCGGCAATCGAATTGTTTGGTGAGCCCACCTCAGTGACAGCGCAAGCTCAGCTGCTTGATTCGGGTGTAGACGGTAGCGGCAGTGTCATTCTTAAATATGAAGGTTTTGAAGTCGTTCTACAACACTCCAAAACCAGCGATTCTTACCTACCGAGTGAGATTCAGGGTGAGGAAGGTGTGTTGCTAATGGAGATGATCTCTACAGCGAAGAAGTTGACTAAATTTACCCGAGGTACTGATATCGGTGTGGATTTAACCACTAAGCAAGATCCCAACCCTATGTACTATGAAGCGCTTGAATTCGCTAACCAGTTTAAGCAACAATCAATGAATATAAGCTGCACACAACGCTCGTTGATAGTGGCAAAACTGTTGCAAGAGATCCGTCGCCAGACTGGTGTCGTTTTTCCTACCGACAGAGACTAAATGAAGTAAAAGTGAGAAAGAAATGAAAGCCGAAGTTAAGTGGATTGATGAGTTTAAGTTTCTAGGCCAATCCCAATCTGGTCATTCGATTGTGATGGATGGTAACGGGGGTGCAACAGCACCTAGCCCGATGGAAATGGTATTGATGGCGGCTGGTGGTTGTAGCTCAGTAGACGTAGTTGATGGTCTTAAAGAGGCGGGGCAGGCAGTGAGTGCGTGCAACGCTAAGTTAACGACCGAACGCCGCGAACAGGCACCGCGTATCTTTACTCAGGTGAATATTCACTTTGAGGTGTCGGGCGAAAACCTCGATCCTGACGTGGTTGCTAAGGTCGCTGCAGATTCATTGGAAAAGTATTGCTCAGTGTGTTTGATGCTCGGGAAGGGCGTTGAAATGACCCATAGTTGGGAAATCATTTAGTCCACTTATGTGATTTTTGAGCCGAGCGTTCAGCTCGGTTTTTTTGTTTGAGATAGTCTAATAATGCAAAACAGCGCTCATAAATTCACCTTCGCTGGCGTGGCGGCAATTCTTCTTTGGAGTAGTGTGACTGGGCTTGCCAGAGCAGTAACGGAGATGCTAGGTCCGGTTGGTGGTTCAGCATCGATTTATACCGTGGCATCGCTGTTTCTAAT
>NZ_JATABG010000545.1:0-1631 GCF_036533755.1 Vibrio sp. M260118
CCGATCACCCTCGCCTGTGCTCTATTTGGCTTTAATCCAAGTAAGATCCCAGACGAGAAACAGATCAAAGCGCGCTATAAGCAGTTGTGTAAGGTTTACCACCCAGACTTGAAAGGCAGTGAAGAAGAGATGAAACGCTTGAACCAAGCACTGAAAGTCATTCTTGCACACGTTAATAAATAGTTACAAATTGAACTAGTTTAAATTGTATAACTTAGACAAGCCTTTAAAAACGGTACTACGCAATCGATCTCCTTCCCACAAAACGTAACAAATGATTAACTCCTTATCCATTCTCGTGTAATAATACGCGCCGAATATAACGCCTAGCAATAAGGTGGGGAGAAAACTATGTTCACAATTGAAGGTGTGTGTGATTGGTGTAAACAACCTAGCATGCTAACAAAACACGAATATGTTGATGGGAAAAGCCATTGCTCATGCGCTGAATGCAATGACTTAGCCACATTGGATGTGCGTCAATTCAACATTGCAGAACTACAACAACGAGAAAGACAGGCAAGCTCTATACGCTAACACTCAGCGTTGAAAATCTGCTCTCCAAGGATGTTTAAGCCACCACTACTAAAAAGTAACGGTGGCTTTTTGCTAGCTAGCGTCTGGTTGAGCTTCTGGCACTGCATTTTGAAACGCACTCAATTGATTGAGTGACGTTGTCACCCTATTGATATTTGGATATCCACCAAGCTCTAGGTTAAATCGCTTGGCATTGTATACCTGCGGCACCAAACACACATCCGCCAGCGTTACCTCATCACCGACACAATACTTACCACTGCAACTTGCGAGGCGCTGCTCTAACGCGGAAAAACCTTGCTCAATCCAATGATGATACCAACGCTGCTTTTGCTCCTCATCGGCAGCAAGATTACCTGTCAAATACTGCAACACTCTAAGGTTGTTAAGCGGATGGATATCCACAGCAATATCCTGTGCTAACGCTTTGACCAAATAGCGGCGCTGCCTATCTTCTGGCGTCAGTTTAAACTCAAGGTATACGTCATCGAGATAATCGATTATCGCTAAAGATTGGTTGAGCGTCATATCCCCATCCACCAGCACCGGAACCAGTTGATTCGGATTCAAGCGCTTGAACTCTGGTGAATGCTGCTCTCCACCATTTTTAACCAAATGCACCGAACGTTGCTGGTAATCTAGCCCCTTGAGGTTAAGCGCTATTCTAACCCGATACGCGGCCGAGGAGCGCCAGTATCCGTAGAGGATGCGCTCACTCATATCTCACCACTCGCTGGTCAATTGCGCCAAAGATAGAGTGACCGTCACCGTCTAACATTTCCATCTTAATTCGGTCACCAAACTTCATAAAACTCGTCAATGGTGCACCATCGCGAATCGTCTCTATCATGCGAACTTCAGCAATGCAGGAGTAGCCGACTCCTCCCTCAGCAATCGCGGTGCCAAAGTCTGTGCCTTGCTTATTCGACACAGTTCCCGAACCAATGATTGCACCGGCAGATAAAGGTCTACTTTTTGCCGCGTGCGCGATAAGTTCGGGAAACTCAAACGTCATATCCACGCCCGCATTTGGGCAACCAAAAGGCTGATCGTTATAGAAGCTAAGCAGAGGAAGGTTGACCTTACCGCCGTCC
>NZ_JATABG010000546.1:0-1794 GCF_036533755.1 Vibrio sp. M260118
AATGGTGGGTCGTGCAGGATTCGAACCTGCGACCAATTGATTAAAAGTCAACTGCTCTACCAACTGAGCTAACGACCCAATGGTATCCCGTAGGGGAGTCGAACCCCTGTTACCGCCGTGAAAGGGCGGTGTCCTAGGCCTCTAGACGAACGGGACACTGGATAAGTTTCTAGTGAACTAGTGCCTAGCTCCTAGAGACTGTGAACCTTTTGGGAAAGGTTCATTTTATTCTAGGGACTAGCAACTAGCCTCTAGAATCTCTCTTTACTTTTATAAACCATCAATCTGTGTGAACACTCATCGCGACTTATTTGTTTCCGCTTTAAAAAGCAGAAGCAAACTATCCGTATCGTATAAGGAGGTGATCCAGCCCCAGGTTCCCCTAGGGCTACCTTGTTACGACTTCACCCCAGTCATGAACCACAAAGACGATTACTAGCGATTCCGACTTCACGGAGTCGAGTTGCAGACTCCGATCCGGACTACGACGCACTTTTTGGGATTCGCTCACTCTCGCAAGTTGGCCGCCCTCTGTATGCGCCATTGTAGCACGTGTGTAGCCCTACTCGTAAGGGCCATGATGACTTGACGTCGTCCCCACCTTCCTCCGGTTTATCACCGGCAGTCTCCCTGGAGTTCCCACCCGAAGTGCTGGCAAACAAGGATAAGGGTTGCGCTCGTTGCGGGACTTAACCCAACATTTCACAACACGAGCTGACGACAGCCATGCAGCACCTGTCTCAGAGTTCCCGAAGGCACCAATCCATCTCTGGAAAGTTCTCTGGATGTCAAGAGTAGGTAAGGTTCTTCGCGTTGCATCGAATTAAACCACATGCTCCACCGCTTGTGCGGGCCCCCGTCAATTCATTTGAGTTTTAATCTTGCGACCGTACTCCCCAGGCGGTCTACTTAACGCGTTAGCTCCGAAAGCCACGGCTCAAGGCCACAACCTCCAAGTAGACATCGTTTACGGCGTGGACTACCAGGGTATCTAATCCTGTTTGCTCCCCACGCTTTCGCATCTGAGTGTCAGTATCTGTCCAGGGGGCCGCCTTCGCCACCGGTATTCCTTCAGATCTCTACGCATTTCACCGCTACACCTGAAATTCTACCCCCCTCTACAGTACTCTAGTCTGCCAGTTTCAAATGCAATTCCGAGGTTGAGCCCCGGGCTTTCACATCTGACTTAACAAACCACCTGCATGCGCTTTACGCCCAGTAATTCCGATTAACGCTCGCACCCTCCGTATTACCGCGGCTGCTGGCACGGAGTTAGCCGGTGCTTCTTCTGCAGCTAACGTCAAATGATAGTGCTATTAACACTACCACCTTCCTCACTGCTGAAAGTACTTTACAACCCGAAGGCCTTCTTCATACACGCGGCATGGCTGCATCAGGCTTGCGCCCATTGTGCAATATTCCCCACTGCTGCCTCCCGTAGGAGTCTGGACCGTGTCTCAGTTCCAGTGTGGCTGATCATCCTCTCAGACCAGCTAGGGATCGTCGCCTTGGTGAGCCATTACCTCACCAACTAGCTAATCCCACCTGGGCATATCCTGACGCGAGAGGCCCGAAGGTCCCCCTCTTTGAGCCGAAGCTATTATGCGGTATTAGCCATCGTTTCCAATGGTTATCCCCCACATCAGGGCAATTTCCCAGGCATTACTCACCCGTCCGCCGCTCGACGCCGTTAACGTTCCCCGAAGGTTCAGTTAACTCGTTTCCGCTCGACTTGCATGTGTTAGGCCTGCCGCCAGCGTTCAATCTGAGCCATGATCAAACTCTTCAATTTAA
>NZ_JATABG010000547.1:0-1627 GCF_036533755.1 Vibrio sp. M260118
GCATTGAAACAAGAACAAGCTCGACAACAACACCTTTTAAATTTGGAGAACTTAGCGAATGAATAAGCAACCATACTCACCACAACACACCGAAGATTACTATTGCCATTATCTACACAATCTGCTTAGTAAAAAATCCAGTGTTTTAGCTACAACTTGCATTGAGGCAATTCTCAACGAGGTAGATGTCGATACCCTAATCCACACCAGCAATTTGCGTCCCACTTACGCTATTGGCTCGATTTATACAACTTATCAGAAATACAAAAAGCTGATGCAGAGAGAGGGAATTATCTGATGAGTTGGATTCAAAAGTTACTTGGTAAGGGTAGAAAAACACTAGCTGACACCCAAGACAAAATCGACCAGACAAAAGTTGAAACGAAACAACTTAACGAAAAGCTTCACGCCAGCTACAGCAAGGATTTCGAGGCATTAAAGGCGAAGGTTGCTCTAGCGCAACAAGAAGCTTTACAGGTACAGGAACAGGCTTTAAATCAACGTTTTGCTGAATTGGTTAGCATGGCTGAGAACTGGCGCTTTACAGGTTTGGATCCACACGAATTTGCTGAACTTGCGATAACCAACAGCCTAACACCGGAATACTTCGACCGCTACATATCTAACGCTAAAACTAGTTATCAAACCGCTCTGGAGATGAGTTCTGAGTGGGCTTTTGGCTCTGACATCGACCGACAATTACTCGAGCAAGGTCAGCCTCCTGTAGCAGTTGCACTAGCAGAACTACGTGACAATTTGAAAAAGGAGATGTGATGAAGGTCAAGAAATTTAAACGGTTACAGCGTAACAAAGCTACCCGCTTATTCTACTTTTTACAAAATAAGGCTTGACCCACTAATTACCCAATGGTAAAGTGTGAAGTTGATCACTGATTATACTAACGGGTTATATTTCCCCACAAAAGACATAGTATCAAACTTTGATCTAACATGCAAACATACCTTTAATGTGGACATATGAGAATAGTTCGCAACATGGAGATTTTAATATGAAACTTAATGTATATAACCGAGAAGTGGAGATATTGGCAAACCTGCAAAAGGCAAACCCAAGTGAAACACTGACTGCACTACTAAACCGAGTTATTCGAGAATATTCCCAGCACCGAGGAGAACTACTACATGGCAAAACAAACAACTAAAACTGTAAATGGCAACATCGAAACTTTTAATAACTACTACACCCGCCGAACTGTAGGTAAAACTTATAACGTTTTAGCCACTGACTTTTTCGCGGCTAAGTACGCAGTAAACACGGCAACAGGCGAAACCTACACACTAACCCCCGCCATGAAGCTTGTATATATGCACATGCGTAACGCTTATTGTGTACAAATTGAAAAAGGCAACGATTACTTCGAGGGGTGGACAAGTATTTGTGTTAGCTCAGGCTTGAGCGAAAAGGCATACACTAAATTTAAAGCCACCTTGATTAATCTTGGTTTAGTGGTTGAGGGTGCAACAAAAGGCAGGGCTAAAGTGTTGGTAGTACGTGACAGTGCTACATTAACAGATATTGAGTTTACCAATGACGACAAAGTTAAGCTGAAGGCTGAGCAAGCTGAAAAACGAGAACTATATAAAGCTGAACAGGCTGCTAGTACACC
>NZ_JATABG010000548.1:0-1607 GCF_036533755.1 Vibrio sp. M260118
AGACCTAGCTCCATTACAAACCCCTAAAGTAAAGTTGGAAAAACCGAAAAGAAACTGCGGCTATTCTAACACTTGAAAAAAACAATGATACCCTTAAGTGACAATTTTGATGATTTTATCGACTGAGATCAAAATTGGTGCTGTAGGGGCCGTTTTATAAAGTTTAGTTGATTAATAAGCTGGAGATATCGGATAGATAATTGTGTTGCAAAATCGCTACTTCATGGTGACTTTTCCACCGATTATTTTGAATGCAGGAGTTCCTCTAACCAAAGTATCTCTGGCAAAGACAATGCTGCAGTTAGGGCAAATGCAAGGTTGCTCGGTATAGTCAAAGATGATTCTCTCTTTGAAACATTTGACTAAAGCGCCCTTGCCTCCTTTTCGGTATTTATACAGCTTAGCTCTGCATTTGCTGCAGAAGATCTCGACGGTTTTATCTGGCTGTTTCTTATTGGGCTTTGCCATTATTCTTGCTCTTCAATTACTGAAGTAGAATCGAGAGTTTCGGGCTTAACCCACACCTTACTAAAATCAAACCAGCCGAGCGCATTACACTTAGCGTTTTGCAGAGAGCCACAATGATCTTTACTCACTCCCAACCAACAGTGAAACATTGGAATGATCTGCATTTTTTCGACTAGTGATTTACCCAGTTCATGAGCAGGAAAACTAGCATTTTGTTCCGCTTGCCACTCCTGTACTACGTTAACCCAGTGTGCGAAATCTTGCTCGCGGCTTAGCGCTTCTATATCACTGTTATTTAATAGCCAACCTGCAAGTGCGTCGTCTCTATTTGTCGTTATACCCATAGGTTTAACCCAAATATCAACATCAGCCCTATCTTCTACCGTGAGGTCATAAATAATAAAGTTAACACTCAATCCATCTTCTTTGAGTAGCCCCTCGATGCACTTAACTAACGTCGGGAACATTGGGTGCTGAGCGTGGTAAGCAATAGTAACGCTACGATAAGAAGGTGGAGACGTATAACTTTTGCGCGCACTATGATACCAACCAGGCTTTAGACCATGTGCAGGCAAGACGCCCAGTTCAACAATCTTATCCTGAGGAAGATGCTGAAATAAGTTCAAAGTGCCAAGCTTTTGAGTGAAATAGTTAGCCCACTCATTTGATGCTGCGAGGCCACTTTTACGGTTTAAAAGTAGATAAGTGCAGCCTGGATCGAGATCGACATTCTCGGCGTAGTCTGCGACTGAAGGTTTTAGTGGCTTTGAGATACTCGGAAATATCATTGACGAGTGCTGATCATCGATCACCCATACTTCAATACGATCAAGTAACGGTCTAAAGCCAAAGTAGTTATCAAATGCTTGGAGAACAAGGCGCTTGCTGTCATTTTGAATTACCCGATATGGCCCTGTACCTATTGGGAATAGATCGTAGTCTTCGGATCGGCTTTCCGTAGGGAGCAAGATCTTCGCGCAAGACTCAGACAGTAGAAGCGGTAGTTGATAGTCGTCTCTTAGAAGATGTATATCGACGATTAAATGGCCTGGCGTGCTGACATGCTTGATATGTGAAAACAGCTTACGATTCTTAAGACACAAGAGGTTGTCGATAATGGTTTCCGTGGTCAGCAAGTC
>NZ_JATABG010000549.1:0-1600 GCF_036533755.1 Vibrio sp. M260118
ATATTGGCTGAGTGAAGAGAAATCTTGTTCTGATCGCCAGCCAACCTCGAACTATGCTCAATAATTCGTGCGATGGCTTTGCGGTCACAGTGCAACATGCCATTGTCATTCACCACGCTTGAAATAAAGCGTGCGTATTGCAGCTCAGAATCGCTGTCTCGCTTCATCTCATCTTCAAAGTCAGCGGTGACTCTAAACAGCTCACTAAACTCTGGATCGTAGTGTTGAAGCAGTTGGTAAGTGCGATAGTCACCAAACAAGATGATTTTTACATCAAGTGGAATTGCTTCTGGGTCTAGAGAAACGGTTCCGGTTAGGGTCACCTCTTTTTCAAGTGAGGTAAAGCTCAGTTGCCTTGCACGCAGCGCCCGCTTCAATCCATCCCATACGTATGGCTGCTCTAGTACCTTTTGCGCATCCATCAAAAGTACACCGCCATTCGCTTTATGCAAGCTACCAGGGCGAATCAACGAGAAGTCGGTAAATACGGTACCTTTGAAGGTCGCAGTTTCGATATAGCCAAACAAGGTGTGATAGTTAGGGTTCTCTTCAACAACGATCGGAAACTCTTCCGTCTTACGGCTTACTAGAACGTTAACCTTGTAACGACGTGGCAGTTTCTTATCTAGAGACGCACTGGCCACTTCCCCTTGCTCTGCGCTTTGTTCAAGGAATATATCTGCATTATCAACAATATCTTGCTGTAACTCGGTAAGGTAAGTCTTAATCGCAGGGTAACGTAAATAGTCCTTCTTGAGCTGCTTGATAAAGTGGGTAATAACTTCTAACGTGACTTCGTCATTGAGCTTTTTGATTTTCTCGGTGTAGGTCTCTTCCCACTCCGTAAGTTGACGAACCATGTTGCGCAGCTTGACTTCTAGCTCGTCAATGGTATCGCTAAAGTACTCTTGCTCTTTCTTGCTTAAAGCATCGAAGGACTCTTCACTATGAAGTTCTTCGCCATTCATCGCGACAAACTGGTAATCACCTTGAGTAGTGATGGTTAGGCTAATGCCTTGCGACTTAGCCTCTTTAGTAATTACCGCCAGTTCTGCCTCTTGCTTGGTGGCAAGTTGGTTTTTTAGTTTGTCAGCGCGACTATAGTAAAGCTCGTTGTCAAACGCTAATGGGATGGCGTTTATCAACTTAGCTATCAACTTCTCGATATCTTGCTTAAGCTTACTTCCCACACCGCAGGGGAGCTTCAATACTTTCGGTGTGCGAATATCTTCAAAATTAGCGACGTAGCACCAATCAAACAGGGCCGCTGCATCGTGTTGGTGACGATTAAGGTAACGGAGGATCATTGTACGCTTGCCTAAGCCGTTCTGGCCTATCGCGTATATGTTATAGCCCTTCTCTTTGATGGACATAGCAAACTCGACGGCCTTTTGAGCTCGCTCTTGCCCCACAATCTCATCGATAGGCGCCAACTCTTTTGTCGACTTGCTTTGCAGTTTCTCTAGCTCTGCTGGAAGGTACAGCTGGTGAGCTTCAAGTCTTTGAATGGTCATCACTCTATCCTTGTCGTTTTTGTTCTTTAACAGCTAGTTTAGGCCAGATTTGTTTAAGTTTTAGTGACTTACAGCTAGTTCATGTT
>NZ_JATABG010000550.1:0-1592 GCF_036533755.1 Vibrio sp. M260118
CCACTACGATGGCCTGCACGGACAGATCGAGACGTGATAATACCACCAATACAATAAGCACCAAGAATAAATCCCAATAGTAAATCTTGGCGGTAAAAGCTGTAGCTTGCAAAAGCCGCTAGGAATGAGACGCCCAAAACAGCTAGCAAGCGCACCATCATCATCTGGCGCTTATGCTTCATCATTACTACTTCTGAGAGTTTGTCTGCGACATAGTGATGGGCATTCATCTTTCTTCTGCGAGTACCTCAAACATACCGTTAATCTCACATAAAGATTCTAACTCATATATGAGGAGGGCAATAAGATAAATGAAACGTCCACCTGCGCAAATCAGACCACTCACATCACAATTTTATCTGCAAGATGCGAAACAGCTAGGGCAAAATAGTAAGACCGATTCCATTTCATCAGTACATTGTAGTTGTTGTACACCAGGTATACACGCCCATTGGCATCATCTGGAGCAATTAGCCAAGCTTTAATATCACTATTGAGTTTTGGTAGTGGTCGACCGTCATAGAGAGTGATTCCTAACTTACTCCATTCCGAAAGGTACTTCCCTTTTGCTTCGGCACGACCTTGAATACTGGTATCGAAACCTTTAGGCAGTTTAACTTGACGCCCCCATGTATAGGTATCATCCCAACCTGACTGACTTAAATAGTTAGCTGCTGAAGCAAAAACATCGGCTTTGGTGTTCCAAATATCCTTCTTGCCATCACCGTTACCATCAGCTGCGAAAGATAAAAATGAGCTAGGCATAAACTGGCACTGCCCCATCGCCCCCGCCCAAGAGCCTTTAAACTGCTCTACTGGGATATGCCCTTCATCCAGGATTTGCAACGCCGCCATGGTCTCTTTACGGAAAAATGCTTCACGGCGCCCGTCATAGGCTAGTGTTGAAAGCGCGTCAATCACGCGATAGTTACCAGTGAACTTACCAAAATTACTCTCAACGCCCCAGAGTGCAACAATAAAACGTGGCTGGACCCCATAAGCATCACCAGCATGCTTTAGATCGGTATAGTGCTTTTTATACAGAGACTTGGCCTGCTTCACTTTCCAATCAGGCACGGCACGGGGAATATACTCGTCTAGGGTGAGTTTTTTCTCTGGCTGGTTTTTGTCGGCTTTAACAGCTCGAGGTTTATGGGTGACGTTTTCAAACGCCTGAGTAATCACCTGCTCTGATATACCCTTGGTTCGAGCTTCTTGTTTTAAGCCCTCTACATATTGTTCAAAGCTCACTTCATTGGCGTAACTCGCCGTTGCGAGCGTTAGTCCTAGCGCGACTGACAGTAGTTTTTTCACATTGCCCTCCTTGAGCAACTGAATCAAACAATCTAAACGTTGTCTGTTTAATCTTCTGATTGTTGGCGAGCTTGTTTTTGCTCTTTATATTCGTCGAGTAGATTTTTAGGTGGCGGTGGCACTTGTAAGAAAAAGCCATCACCTTTCAGCGACTGTTTCACTTTTTCTACATCAACTTGAGCAAGACTTCTTCCATCAAGTTTGACCATCATAACCATAGTAGGTTTGCCAAACATCTGCATCAAAGTGTCAGGAACTTGTGAAAAATCGTCCTTTTT
>NZ_JATABG010000551.1:0-1584 GCF_036533755.1 Vibrio sp. M260118
TGCTGCTCCATCTTCAAAGCATTGTCTCTGTGTTTGGTCAGGCCTTGCTCAACCAGATATCTCGTCTCTACTACCTCTTGGGCCAACAGCACAGAAAAGTAGTACTTACTTAAATCTTCAAAGCGCGCTTGTGTTTCCATTGCCAGTTCGCTTTGCGCTTGTTCCTTGCGTCCTTCCGCTGCGGATTGTGCGGCATTGATTCGACCACCAGTAAAAATAGGCCACACAGCGCGGATAGATGAAGTAAAGATGTCTCGTTCTGTCACCGTTGAAGTCACATCACCTAGTCCAGCAAGCATTTGGCCCAACGCAGGTGGAAGAGTCGCAATGTGAAGGTCAGTGCTCTCTATCAACTGGCTTCCAGAAACGGTCACATCGGTATCGAGTCGAGTGTAGTTGGCGCCAATGGTAACCGAAGGAAGATTTAGGTTGTCGGTCGCGTTTTCGAGATGTTCATAGCGTTCGACATTTGAGCGCTGTGCGGCTAAAGAGTTGTTTTCTTGAAGTAAAACTTGCCATGCTTGATTGAAGCTAATGGCTGCCGCGTGAGAGAAGGAAGACACACATAGACAGCTAACAAGCATCGCTATTGGGCGCAACGACATAGTGATGTACTCGGCATGTTAAAAAATTAGAGTTTAAACTCTAAAAACTGTGCGGGCAATCACTAAATCGCAAAAGTATTGTGTCGAACTAGGGTTAACAGGCCCTAAAAAGCCAGTCAAAGGTTGACTGGCTTGGTTCAAGTTGAAGCAATGACATAAGAGTAATCGTTATTGCTCAACTTTTTGCGGTGTAGATTTCAGTTTTTGTAGTAGTTTGACAAATAGTGGACTAAATAGAACTAGCACTGCAAGCACAGTGAAAATCATACTAATTGGGCGTTCCCATAAGAAGCTCAGTTCACCATCGCTGATCATCAGTGCACGACGTAAGTTCTCTTCCATCAAGCCACCTAGGATAAACCCAAGCAGTAGCGGTGCGAGAGGAAAGTTCGCCAACCTAAGAGCAATTGCACCCATCGCAATTAACAACATGATGAAGACATCCATGGTGTTGAACGATACAAGGTAAACCCCAGTAATTGAGAAGAACAAAATCATAGGCAGAAGTACGGTTCTCGGCACTGTCAATAGCTTAGAAATGTACGGGATTAGCGGCAAATTTAGTATCACTAGCACGATGTTACCAAAGTACATAGAGATGATGACCGACCAGAATACATCGGGGTGTTCAACAAACAGGCGAGGGCCTGGTTGAATACCGTAGGCGATTAACGCGCCAAGCATAATAGCTGTTGTACCTGAGCCAGGGATACCTAAGGTAAGTAGCGGTACAAACGAACCACTTGATGCTGCATTGTTGGCTGACTCAGGCGCAACTAAGCCACGAATACTGCCTTTACCGAACTCTTCCTTTTTCTCTTTTGGTGCCAGGTTACGTTCCATGCCGTAGCTTAGGAATGCCGCAATAGTCGCACCTGCACCGGGTAAAACGCCAGTGAAGAAGCCAAGAATGGATGAGCGAATAGAAACAGGCGCGACTTCTTTCACCTCTTCTTTGGTGACTTTCATGCTGCCGATA
>NZ_JATABG010000552.1:0-1584 GCF_036533755.1 Vibrio sp. M260118
CCACTATACGGCTCGCAACATTCTAATACAATTGATGTAACAATTTTTGCTACATAGACCAGATTTTTCACCTTATATATTCAAAAAATCATAACAAGTGCACACATCAGGGTAGAAAAATTGACTTTGACAGCGATCACACGTAAAAAAATGGCACACAAACATCCTGGACGGATTAAATAATAAACAAAGGAGATTGTTATGGCGGATAAGAAAGCTACCCTTCATGTTGAAGGTCAAGCACCTATCGAGCTGCCGATTATGGAAGGAGCCCTAGGCACTCCTGTGATTGATGTTCGTACACTTGGAGCAAACGGATTTTTTACATTTGACCCAGGTTTTCTTGCCACTGCATCATGTGAATCTCAAATCACCTACATCGACGGCGGCAAAGGGATTCTTTTGCACCGCGGTTACCCAATTGATCAGCTTGCAAATAACGCTGATTACTTAGAAGTATGTTACATCCTTCTTTACGGTGAAGCCCCAACACGCGAACAATACGAGCAATTCAAGAAAACAGTCACTCGTCACACAATGGTTCATGAGCAAATTGCTAGCTTCTTCCACGGCTTCCGTCGTGATGCTCACCCAATGGCAGTAATGTGTGGAGTTGTCGGAGCGCTAGCTGCGTTCTACCACGATTCACTAGATATCAACAACGACGAACACCGCGAAATCGCGGCATACCGACTCCTGTCGAAAATGCCGACTCTAGCGGCAATGTGTTACAAGTACTCTATAGGTCAGCCATTCATCTACCCTCGTAATGACCTGAACTATGCAGAGAACTTCCTCCACATGATGTTCGCAAACCCGTGTGAAGAGTATGAAGTAAACCCTGTTGTAGCGCGCGCTATGGACAAGATCTTTACTCTACACGCAGACCATGAACAAAATGCCTCTACGTCAACAGTACGTTTAGCAGGTTCTTCAGGCGCAAACCCATTTGCATGTATTGCAGCCGGTATCGCGTCGCTATGGGGCCCTGCTCACGGTGGTGCTAACGAAGCCTGTCTGAAAATGCTGGAAGAAATTGGCAGCGTAGACAACATTCCTGAGTATGTCGCTCGTGCGAAAGATAAAGACGATCCATTCCGCCTAATGGGCTTTGGTCACCGTGTTTACAAGAACTACGACCCACGTGCAACAGTAATGCGTGAAACATGTCACGATGTTCTTAAAGAGCTTAACATCCAAGACCCACTACTTGACGTAGCGATGGAGCTTGAACGTATCGCACTTTCTGATGAGTACTTCGTATCTAAGAAACTTTACCCGAACGTAGATTTCTATTCAGGTATCATCCTTAAAGCGATTGGTATTCCAGTATCAATGTTCACCGTTATCTTCGCGATTTCGCGTACTATCGGTTGGATCGCTCACTGGAACGAAATGCACAGCGACCCACTAAACCGTATCGGTCGCCCACGTCAGCTTTACACTGGTGAAGTTCAACGTGAGTTCTCACCTCTGCATGAGCGTGAGTAAGCATTCGAGTTTCGAGTTTCGAGTTTCGAGTTTCGAGTTTCGAGTTTCGAGTTTCGAGTTTCGAGTTTCGAGTTTCGAAAAGTAATAATGAGG
>NZ_JATABG010000553.1:0-1581 GCF_036533755.1 Vibrio sp. M260118
TCAGACCAAAGGCAAATTTGCTGGCGGCGCAGTTGGCTTTAAGCTAGAAGCTGCTATTCAATTAATCGACGGTTTAAACGTAGAGGTCGTCTCTCCTACCTCAATTAAAGAGAGCCTTAAGCGCAACCCACTCGGTATTCAGTTTAAAGATACAGGTCTTAAACAGTACCAAGAACAAGCATTTACCACGGCTTACGCTTGCGCAATGATGCGCGGTTAAAGACCGCTAGAGTTACATTAACAAATCTTAATGTTTCGTTAAGGCTAGCTAAATAAGCATTACTTTAAAGTGTAACTCATTCATTAAAAACGTTTTTCGGTTTACCCCCTAAACCGTCATGGCTCGCATTAGTCACGCGAGCCTTATTTTTTCCGCTTAAAATCATAGATTTATTCGATATGATAGCCCCACGAAACATAAGCAGGGGTTATTGTGAAAATACTCATCATCGAAGACGACCAAACCACACGTGACTTTGTAGCCAAAGGCCTACAAGAACACGGCTACAGTGTTGATCAAGCAGAAGACGGCAAGAAGGGCCTGATGATGGCACTGAGCAGTGATTATCAGCTCATCATCCTTGATCGCATGTTACCCTATTTAGATGGCATGAAGGTGTTATCGGCCATTCGAGCCACTGACAGTAATATCCCTGTACTTATTCTTAGCGCGATGGACAGCATAGAAGCGCGGGTAGATGGGCTACAAGCAGGCAGTGATGACTATCTAATTAAACCATTTGCCTTAGCTGAGCTTATCGCCCGTGTCGACATTATCATCAATCGCGTCCATCGTTCTTCCCCACCCTCGCACACATTAAGCTATGACTGCTTGAGCATCGATCTTAAAACCCACAAGTTAGTCTGCAACGGCAAAGAGTTGCTGCTTCAACCTAAAGAGTTCCAATTGATTCAGCACTTCATCGAGCACAATGAACAAGTTGTGTCTCGGATGCGGCTGTTCGAGAGCATTTGGAGCTACCATTTTGACCCGAAAACCAATGTTATTGATGTTCATGTGGCAAACCTAAGACGTAAGCTTGAAGAGGCTGGGTGTACTGGGCTACTTCACACGGTGAGAGGCGCAGGTTATGTCCTTCGTCGATAACTACGAGCTCACGCGCTCATCCGTCTTCAAAATCCTGCTTGGCTTGTTTGTTTTTATCGCAGCGGCGAACACTATTTTTATACGCCAACTTTACGTTGACTCACACGCTTTTCACCGCGAACAACTAACCAAGCAGCTCAATGATGAAATTCTCGAATTTAGTTTCGCTGCCAAGCAAGGCAGAACCAGTGTCGAGAGTTTGCTGGGCACCAAGCAGGCATTAGATACTCCCTTCTTTTACCGCTTAGTTGAATCGATCGAACCTGTCTACACTCAGTACTACCCTATTGCTGCGCTACCAAGCGAAAAAACCAACATCCTGTTAGGTAACGATTTTAGACTTGAGATCGGTGTCAATAAAAGCGTGGTCGAGGCGCACCGCAATTCGTTGGCACCAATCGTATTCTCAGGCATCATTCTACCCGTCGCGGTGATGCTCAGTGCTGCTCTGGTCTTTTAAACGCTAATCCTTA
>NZ_JATABG010000554.1:0-1578 GCF_036533755.1 Vibrio sp. M260118
GCATCTTGGGGCAATTGCCTAAGCTTGCCTGAAATGGAGGTAGAATGCTGACGAAGAATCTCTCGCATGGTTTCTTCTAGCAACCCCTGCTTGCCACCAAAATAGTGGTTAATAATCCCCGAAGAGACACCCGCTTCTTTGCTTATCAGCGAAATACTTGCAGACTGCATTCCTACACGGTCGATCACTGCCATGGTGGCTTGAACAAGTTGAGGTTTGCGAATACTAGGCATACCAACCTTAGGCATTTATTCACTCCATTTATTTTTAATTGAACGTTCAATTAAATATAAAATGCCTGAATATTATTTAGTACTCAAATGATTTTTAGTTAAACGATGTAAAACAGCACAATATTCTGGTGAAAAATGCATGTACTCTAAGTGCTAAGACGATCTTAACTCAACAAATAAAATGCCATTCCAATCGGAAAGACATCGAACATCACTGGTGTTAGGCACATATTGGCTATTTAGATAAACTTAAAGATTGATAATTAGTGCACAAACAAAATAAATATTGATTGTTGAAGAGAATCTACCTTGGTCTAGGGACTGATGATGTATACAAAGTTCAAAAAAAGGTTAGAGATTAAAGCTAGGAAGCAGTACTACTCGTATAAAAGTCAGTAGCCTATCACTGGCTTGAATTGAGTTGAGAACCCTTAGTTACACCCAGGCCATTTTGTATTACAATATCAGACAAAAACACTGTAAGACGCAAGTGTAAACCTAGCTTATACAATTAAAAGAAATGAGCGAAAAAGTTGATCTTTTTCCTACACCATCATTTAAGCAAAGCCTTACAGCCCGACAAAATACTACGTAAGTCTCAATTCTGGATAAAATCTCGAGCAGTGGTTCTGTTGAGACAAATTTCTTATTGCAAATTTCTAAACAAAGAATAATACTTAGACCAATTAATCATACAATAAGATATTTGGAGCAAGATATGACTAAACCTGTTATTGGATTCATCGGCTTAGGTCTAATGGGCGGCAACATGGTTGAAAACCTACAAAACCGTGGCTACGAGCTAAACGTAATGGATCTAAACGCGGAAGCTGTTGCGGCTTGTGTTGCTCGTGGTGCTAAAAACCCAGCAACAGCAAAGGAACTTGCTGAAAACTCAGACATCATAATGCTATGTCTAACCACTTCTGAATTTGAATACCAAGTACAAATGAAACTACGGTGGTCGCAATCCCCATTGCAGCTAGAGAAACCTCACCAAGGGGAGAGACAAGAAACGTGTCGATCATCAACATTGATTGCATTAACAGTGCATTCAACGCCAATGGCCAAGCAAGTGAGAGGTTTTTTCTAATATAGGCTTTAGATGACATGAATAAACCTTTGGGAACAGCAGTGGTTTTGCATTTAATGCGAAGGCTAAGCTACTACGAAAATGAAGTAGACTTAGCCTTTTAAAGAAGTATGTTAACCGTTGACGATTTGAGCCAATTTCTGATTGTCGTCGTTTAGCAGAGTGTGAGATGCTATTTTCGCCGACTCGCCATTGCCTGCCATGATCCCATCGTAAATTGCACGATGTTCTTCTAAGCAAAAGCGGCCACCT
>NZ_JATABG010000555.1:0-1578 GCF_036533755.1 Vibrio sp. M260118
GGTCTGGGGTCATTACCTATCGTGGGCAAAATATTCGGATCATTTCAGTCAGACGTTCACGAAAAGCGGAGGTGAACTTATATGAAAGCGCATGAGTTTGATGACAAGTTTGAAAGTGACGATGACATTTTAGGTGATTTGGATTTATCTAAAGCCAAGCGTCCGATGCAAAAGCAGAAACGAGTCAATGTTGATTTTCCTGCATGGATGCTAGAGTCATTAGATCGGGAAGCTAGTCGAGTAGGGGTTACCCGACAGTCAATTATTAAAATTTGGCTCGCTGAAAGACTTGAAAGCGTAGCTCATCATCACGGTTCAAACTAAACCAAATACAAGTATCCAAGCTTTAAACCCAACGGCTAACTTTTTGTTTTCGCGTTGGGTTTTGTGTTTCTGAGGCATTGGTGTTGTTGAATGGTGCCCACCACTTAAAGTGTGATTATCGCCTTTTTTTTCCGTAAATTTTCCGTACAAATTGAATGTGGATAAAGTTTGCTCTATAATTCTGGTGATTACGGAATAGTTCCGTACGCAGGAGGGGTTATGGCAACAGCGCGTTTAGATATCCGCCTTGATGAAGAGATCAAAGCGAAAGCAGAAAAAGCATCGGCCTTACTTGGTCTCAAGAGCTTAACTGAGTATATCGTTAGGCTTATGGATGAAGATGCAACTCAAGTTATTCAAGAGCATGAAGGTATAGTCGTTAAGGACAATGTCTTTGACGAATTTATGGCGGCATGCGACAAAGCGAAAGCACCTAACTCGGCACTCATTGAAGCGGCACAGTTCACAGAAGAGAGCGGTATTAAGTGAGCTGGGGTAAAGAGTTCGTAGAACTTAGCAAATCGGTACATGATCGCAACTCATTCGATTGTGGTGAGCAAGAGCTCAATACGTTCCTCAAAACTCAAGCTGCAAAGCATATGCAGGCGGGCATTAGCCGCACTATGGTCTTACCCAGTGCTCACCCTTTGTTAAATCAAAAATTTGCAATTTGTGCATTTTATAGTGTTGCTCCAAGTTCCATTCGCCGGGAAACCTTGCCACCAGACTTGATGAAGAAATTGCCTAGATATCCGGTTCCTGTATTTCTCTTAGCCCAGTTGGCTGTCCATAAAGAGTTTCACGGTTCAGGGCTAGGTAAGGTTAGCTTGATCCGTGCTTTGAAGTACTTGTGGGAGGTTAACCACCATATGAGAGCTTACGCAATTGTAGTGGACTGCCTTACTGACTCTGCTCAAGCCTTTTATACTAAGTTTGGTTTTGAAGTTTTGTGTGAACAAAATGGCCGCACTCGCATGTTTTTACCAATGAAAACCGTCGAGCAACTCTTTAGTAACTGAGCACTGAACATAACAAATTGTTTAAGAGTGACGGCTAATCTTGCTCATTTTTGGGTTGTTTAAAGCTACCTAAGCATCTTAGGTGCTTGTGCACCGTTGATAGGGCGGTTAACAGACACGGTGCGGCCTTTCTTCAAGCCGACTTCGTAATCTTCGGTCAGATTCTTCATCGCCTCTCTTAGCTGCTGCTTAAAGGTTTCGCGATCGATGTTTTTAAACTCTTTATCAATGTAGT
>NZ_JATABG010000556.1:0-1577 GCF_036533755.1 Vibrio sp. M260118
CTATTAACGTATGCCGGTTTTCAAGTTTGAAGTGGTATGGGGGTTATTATACTATATTTCAGACACTTAATTGTTTAGTTGCAAGTTAGTAAACACTCAAACTAAACACGATGAGGCTTGCAGACTATGATAAACAACGATCAAACCAAACCTAAATCTCAATATATACGGCTCCGAGATGGGCTAGCGATTCGTAAAGTGCCACAAAGTAAAAACTGGAACTTATACCTTAACTTGCCAGGTCATAGACGGTTGCAGTTTTCGCTAAAAACCCCAGATGAAGATAAAGCTATAGAGTTGGCTTGGGCGGAATATACCTACGCTAAAGCAATGCTCCATAATGGCGAACCACTGCGCCAACCCACACAGCGTTTAACGCTTGTGCAAGTCCTAGATGAAATCATCAAAGAGCACGAAAAAGCCCAAAGCAAAACCAAAGTAAAAGGAAAAGACGGAGCGCACGCCACGCATATCAGGATTTGGAAGCGGTTTGTAGAGTTTTACGATCCGAAGCTCAAACCTTCACAACTCGATGTATCACAGGTCAGGGCATTTTTGAAAAGTGCTGAACCTTTTTCCGACACACAACTTACGGCAACTCGATACTGTTTCACGACTCTGTTTGATCGATGTGTAGAGAAACAACTGATTAAGAAAGATCAGGTTGTGGATCTAAAAAAAATCAAAGTCGATAGAAAAGAAACAAAGCGCCGAGATCATTTTACATATGCTGAGTTTTCGACTCTCTATGTTTCTGCATCGGTAGATGCTTCAAAGGGAAATAGTAAAAAAACCATACATAGCAGACAGATGGGACTTACTTATATGTGTTTTATCTTCTTTTCTGGCGTTCGTGCAGGAGAAGAAGCGCTAGGTATAAAATGGTCAGATTTAAGCTATAACAAACACGGTGATTTGTACTGCGTTATTCGAGAGGGTAAGACTCGAAGCTATAGAAAAAATAATCGATTTGTTTTACTGGATTATTTTGCGGAAGGGGCGGTGATTCAAGCGGCTCATAACAAGAACAAAGGGAAGTTTAAAGACTATACCAATCAGGCAATAATCAACCACCTTTCAAGCTCATCACCCAATGAGCCTGTATTTTCGACTCTCTACAGTGATAAACCAACATACCCTGTGATGTTTAAGCGTTGGCTTACACGAGCACAAGAAGCGGGAGAAATTGCCGAGGGCAAAGAACGGTCTTTGTATAGCTTGAGGCATAGCTATATCACCAGAGCGATCGAGGACGATGTGCAACTCTCGCTCATTGCAGAAAATGCAGGAACAAGTGTTGCTATGATTGAAAAGCACTACTCACACGTCTGTGTTATGTCTCAAACTGCACGAAAAGCATTAATGCGAGACAAGATAGCCCTACTTGAAAAGATGGGTCAAAAATCAGAACAGAAAGAGGAAGATCTACAAGCTCAGAAAGAAGAGTTATTAGATTTTGTTGCTAAAGAGTTCCCGATCTAAATCTAAAGGGGAGTGATACAACTTAATACTCGCTTACTTCGTTCCTCACACTTCTCAGAATCGCCCCCCTTGTGGGGGTTTAAAAATACCTACTA
>NZ_JATABG010000557.1:0-1567 GCF_036533755.1 Vibrio sp. M260118
ATTTGAGAACCGACATCACCGGGCCAAAAATCTCGTTCTGCACATGAGGCATGTGATCTTCACAGTCAACAAATACTGTTGGCGCAACAAAGTTTCCAGCGTCTAACCCGCGTTCCAGAACTTGGTAGCCTCCTGTCAATAGAGTGGCTCCACTCGCTTTAGCGGTTTGTATTGCGCTAAGCACTTTACCGAGGTGTTCTTGTGAAATTAGTGCACCAATTTGAGTCTCGATATTCATTGGATCACCAACGACAAGTTTCTCTGTGCGCGCTTTTAACTGGGCAATAAACTCATCATGGATAGACTCGTGCACGAACACGCGCGTACCATGCGTACACACTTCGCCTTGAGTGTAGAAATTTGCCACCATGGCAGCTGAAACAGCGTCATCAATATTCGCATCTTCAAACACCACCAAGGGCGATTTGCCACCTAACTCCATGGTGACTTGTTTGAGAGTCTTTGCACTGTCTGCCATTACGGCTTTACCAGTGCCAGACTCTCCCGTGAATGATACCTTCGCGATGTCTGGGTGAGCCGTGAGCATTTGGCCAACTCGGTAGTCTCCTTGTAACACATTGAATACACCGTTAGGTAAACCTGCCTCAGCAAAGATTTCCGCCAGTTTAACCGCTGATAGAGGCGTCTCTTCTGACGGTTTAAAGATCATAGCGTTACCCGCAGCGAGTGCCGGTGCCGACTTCCACATTGCAATCTGAATTGGGTAGTTCCACGCACCAATGCCGGCGCAAATCCCTAATGGCTCACGGCGAGTATAGAAAAACTGAGTTTCATTTAATGGCTGCTGCTCACCTTGCATCGCAGGGGCTAAACCAGCGAAATACTCGATAACATCGGCACCCGTCTCAATGTCTACTGCGACAGCTTCTTGAAGGGGTTTGCCCGTATCGGCAACCTCGAGCGCTGCCAGTTCGTCATTTCGTTCTCGCAATAGAGCAACGGCTTTGAGTAGTATTCGGCTACGCTCGGTTGGTGACATTGCGGCCCAAACTTTGAATCCTCTCTTAGCCGCAGCAATGGCTCGTGCTAGGTCTTGATCACTCGCTTGCCCTACCTCAGCTATAACTTGTCCATTGGCTGGATTAACCGTTGCGAAGGTCTCGTTTGACGTTGCTTTACAAGCTTCTCCGTCGATAAATTGTGCTTTGATTTCCATATAAGGTTCTGACTTTTATGATTATTTTTTGGAGTAAAATGTAAGTTGTTTGTCTAGGTAGTCATTGATGATCAGCGTAGCTTTCTCAGCATCAATGCCGTGTGGGTTGAGCGTTCCACGCAGCCAGATACCGTCAACAAGTGCCGCGATACCATGAGCAATTATTTCCACCTGCTCTTTATCAAACAACGCTTTGAGTTCAATTCTTAGGTGAGACAATAAGCGCTTTTCATTGACCCTTTGGAGTCGCTTTAGTTGGGCGTCATGGGCAGAATATGACCAAAAAGCCAACCAGGTTTTTGCCACTTTGTTCTCTGCCTGATAACCCACGAAGTTACCTTCGATGATGGCATTAATACGTTGCACGTGAGCATCTTGGGGCAATTGCCT
>NZ_JATABG010000558.1:0-1550 GCF_036533755.1 Vibrio sp. M260118
ATAGCAGTGGACTTCCTTTACTAATCGGTGGCAGTTCGTTGGTGAACAGGGTGAGTTTAGTCGTACCTGACATATTGTATTTTGCTAACTCCGCTAGGGATTTGCTTGGGTAGAGCCTGTAAGCATCTTGTGGGCTACTTTCGCCTTCGCTTACAAAGCTAATAGACCCGGTAAGAAGTTGTTTTGCTGGTGGTACGGAAATATTCAAACCGGACTCTGTCAGTTCAGCACTAGCACTGCCTGTAACGAAAAAACGACTCTGGGATTTAATTAGATGGGCGTAATCGCTATCGACCAACGCATCAAGGCGAACTTGGTCTTCTTCAAGTTTGACTTGAGTCACCGAACCAACACTAATTCCACGGTAAAGAATATTAGCGCCTTTATCTAAACCAAATGAGTTTTCAGCGATTAAATTGAGTGACATTGAACGCGCTTGTTGGCGATTAAACTCATCTTTACGTACTGCGCTAAATTTACGTGATCGTTTACCTTCACCCGGAACTATGGTTAGAAAGTTGCCTTTTACAATATTGGCCAGGTTCTCGACGCCTGAAAGAGAGACTTTAGCTTCTTGAAGAATGAAGCGACTGCCTGTAGTCAGCATATCGCTAAAGGCGGGTTGAATCGCTGCAGAGGCGACAATGCTGTCACGGCCCGAGCTAAGCTCTAAGTCAGTGATTTGTCCGACTTCAATCCCTCGGTACATGATCGGCGCACCGTTTTCACTGATTTCGCTGTCATCTGGTAGAGCGATCTTAATAGCGATACCTCGACCTGCGGTCTTAATATCTGGGTAGAGTCTAAATTGGGTATTGTCTGCGACGGGTTCGCCACCTTCTGGCGAGTCTACCGCAATGGAGCCTCCAATTAGTGCACTGAAGCTTTCAAGGCGCACATCAACCCCTGCGAACCCGATATTGGCGCCAATCCCACTGACATTCCAGAAACGACTGTCATCGGTAATAATGTGACGATATTCATCTTGGATAGAAGCTTGAATCAATACGTTTTTCGAACCTGAATCTAGCTGGTAGCTGTATACTTCACCGATTGGGATTTTCCGATAAACGATTTGTGAACCAACGGAGATGCCCCCTAAGTCGCGCGCTTTTAAAGAGATACTTAAACCTTCGTTTGCCATCAAATCAGATGGCGCTCTTTCCAATGCGAAAAATTCGGTTTCGAGCTCTGATGAGTCAGACCCAGGTGAAATGGCGATGTAGTTGCCCGATACTAGAGCATCTAATCCGGAGATGCCAGACAAGCTCGCAGTCGGTTTGACCATCCAAAAGCGAGTATCTTTGTTTAGCAGTTTGGTTGCTTCTGGGTAGATGTCGGCAGAGACATAGATGCTTTGTAAATCTTCAGCAAGATTGATGTCTTTCACCATTCCAACTTCTAGACCCTGATAGCGAATCGTCGTTCTGCCTGCAATTAAACCTTGAGCGTCCGAAAAGTGGATCTGGACTCGCTGTCCAGCGTCTTGAATTGCTTTTAATACTAGCCAACCTGCCAATACCATGGTCAATATAGGAAGTAACCATAGG
>NZ_JATABG010000559.1:0-1545 GCF_036533755.1 Vibrio sp. M260118
GGTAAGTACTCATTGACTACTAGTTCATTAGCACGACGGGTGAGGTCGCTTAAGCCAATTACGCTAACTAGGGAACTCATCTTGAGGATATAGACAAATTGATTCCCAAGTGGCGGTAAGATCTGCCTAAACGCTTGTGGCAGCACGATTAAGCGCATTTTCTGCCAATAGTTCAGTCCTAAAGATTCCGCTGCTTCATGCTGACCACGGTTGATAGCTTGGATACCACCTCGAAATACTTCTGCCATAAACGCACTTTCGGCGATGGTCAACGCAATGACACCTGCCCAGAAATGGTTAAGAGAGATATCCACTAGGGTTGGCATACCGTAGTACACCCAAAGGAGTAGTACGAGTACTGGCACAGATCGAACCGTCTCAACATATACTCGGTTTATCGCACGCAAATATTTGATAGGAGATAAGGCGGGTAAAGTGACGACCAATCCAATTGTCATCGCAAATAACATACTCAGTAGCGATACTTGAATGGTGTCATTAAAACCTGCGAGCAAGAACGTCAAGTTGGTTTGCCCTTGATCGGTTGTTGGGTCAAGTACGTACCAACCCCACTGGTAATCAGAGCAACCCGATAAAAATAGTAGTGAAGTCAGTAATAGATAACGAAAAGTCACATTACACCTTGTATCGACTAATAAAATCCGTTTGTTGCTGCTATGTTATCAATGAAGTTGCACTAATAGTTAATAATTATAGGGAATATCTTCCACCATCATTCTATTAAGGGAATTGAAATGAAAAAAACGTTGCTTGTGCTAGGAATATGCTTACTTGCTCTGACCCAAGTCGCTCATGCAGAAAGTCGTCTACAAGAGATCTTAGACAAAGGTGTGTTGCGTGTCGGAACTACAGGGGATTGGAATCCGATGACGATGAAAGATCCGGCGACCAATAGTTATCGTGGTTTTGATATTGATGTCACCACTGAGCTTGCTAAAGATCTTGGTGTTAAGGTGGAATATGTCGCGACGGATTGGAAAACCTTAGTTAACGGTATTACTGCCAACAAATACGATATCACAGGTAGTGCCTCGCTTAATATGTCACGCGCTAAAGTCGCTGGTTATAGTCAGCCTTATTTTTACCTTGCTTTTGTCCCTGTAGTACAGAAAAAAGACCTGGATAAGTTTTCTGATTGGAGTGACTTTGACAGTGCTGAGATAAAGGTAGCGGCGACCTTGGGCACTGTGCAAGAAAAAATGGTTAAAGAGTTCTTCCCATCGGCGCAACATATCGTTATTGAAGCGCCGGCGCGTGACTTTCAAGAGTTATTAGCCCGCCGTGCCGATGTCTCCGTAACGTCCAACGTTGAAGCGGCAACACTGGTGGAGAAATTTAAACAGTTAGCGGTTGTGCCGGTTAAAGACCCTCGTAAGCCAACTCCGATTGCGATGCTATTACCACAAGATGATCAGGTTTGGATTAACTATCTGAATCATTGGGTCGAGTTGAAGAAAACTCAGGGTTTCTTTAACAAGACTGCGGAAAAATGGGGCTTGAAGAGTTTGTAAATACTTACTTAAC
>NZ_JATABG010000560.1:0-1527 GCF_036533755.1 Vibrio sp. M260118
GATCAACACCAATAAAAGCGATATCACTAAGCCCTTTCTCAGTGAGAAATTCTAACGCTTTGACGATAACTTGCTTGTTGTCGTAGTTAATCGAAGAGATTTGATCCGTATCCATGGCAATCACGACAGATCGATTATGCCAACTCTCTAGCTTTGAAATGTCAAAGTCACTGAAACCAAACACTACCACGCCATCTACATTGCGTTTTTTCAGCACATCGAGATGATCATTGGTTTTTATGCGATCAAACTGACTCTCCATGATCACTACGTCATAACCTTCGGCGTACAGAGTATTCAACATACTGCCAACGGCTTTATTCTCTGAGGGAGAATCAAGACGAGAGATAATGACACCAACCACTTTTTGGCTGCCACCACGCATTGCTTGAGCAAATTTTGAGGGAACATAACCAGACTCTTGAATCACTTGTTCAACCTTAGCACGTGTCTCAGGTTTAACCTTTGGGTCATTAGTCAGAACACGGGAGACTGTTGATTTACCCACACCGGACAAGCGGGCAATATCAAGAATGGTAAGTTTTTTACTCATAGATAACTGGGTCTAATAGTCAGATGGAAACAGGCAGCCATACGCTACCTGCAGTGCTATCGTAATCGTTCTATTGGCCAATGCAATTCTTATAGACAGTAACACCAACTTCTAATCGCGCTTCATTGCCTTTAGTATAAAGGGTAACAGGATTTTTAACCTTAGCAGTACCATCATCTAGAATATACTTAGTGCCTGAGCCTGATGGCACTCGAGCCATACGATAGTCACCTTCAGGTAATCTTAACAGCGCCTTGTCCTCGTTTGGCATCAGCGCCAACTGAAACGCCCCACCACTACTGCACTGGTAAGCAATGAAATCGCCTTGATAAACGGTGTTTCTGACGGGTTTGTTGAAGGAACAAGCGTTAAGGCTTGCTGTTACTGCTGCGACCAGCAACCAATGATGATATTTCATAACTCCCCCAACAAAACAAAGTGCGCCAAAGTCCCTGCTTATTGTTCTAAATAGGCTGGGACATCTTTAATGCTATCAAGAACAACTGAAGCGATCGCTTCGCCTTTCTCTGTCACTGGTTTTCCAGTACGGACCAGGATTTTGGTTCCTACGCCAGCCGCTTCTGCTGCCATCATGTCTTCTGCTTTATCGCCAACCATTACTGAGTTAGCCATATCAATTTTTAAGAAGTCACGTGCAGAGATAAACATACCTGGTTTTGGCTTACGACACTCACAGTCTTGCTTGTATTTCCCTTGCCCATGTTCAGCATGGTGTGGACAGTAGTAGATACCATCAAACTCAACACCATTATCGACAAAGTTCCAATCCATCCACTGAGTCAACGATAGGAAGCGATCTTCACTGAACTTGCCACGTGCAATACCTGACTGGTTGGTCACAAGCACCAACTGATAGCCCATATCTTTGAGCTTCTTGGCCGCTTCAAATACACCATCAATAAACTCAAAATCATGCTCGTCGTGGACATAGCCGTGATCAACGTTGATCACGC
>NZ_JATABG010000561.1:0-1526 GCF_036533755.1 Vibrio sp. M260118
ACATAATAGAGTAATTTACGTCAACTCACTGTCAAAGATGCTCGACTCTCGATTACGCATAGGTTGGATATTGGCAGGCCAATATCAGGCTCAGGTCGAGAAGTTTCTTATGTGTGACAACATGGGTAGCTTGAATCTAATGCAGTCCGCTGTCGCTGATTTCTTAAATTCTGGTAAGTACCGTTCGCATGTACAGAAAATGCAGCGTTTCTATCAACACAATAGTAAAATTTTCTATCAACACTTAACGAAAACGTTGAATCAATACGCTTTCTTACAGGGAAGGTACAAGGTCGTTTTACCCCAAGGCTCGTTCTTACTGTGGTTAACTCTGCCGGAGGCGTTCGACAGCGATACCTTATATCATCAAACCAAAGCACTGGGGATCAGTATCTTGCCAGGTACCATCTTTGACACATCTGGGCGTTACTCCAATTGTATTCGATTTAGCTGCTCAAACTTTCTGTCTAATCCCCACTGGAAGTTGGGGGTTGAAAAGCTGGTTACTCTTGTCCATGATCAACTCACCCCTAACTCACACGGAGCGTTGACATGAGGTTAGAGTCCACTTCAAATGATGTACTCGATTTCTGGTTTAAAGAGTTAGAACCTAAAAACTGGTTTGTTAGCAGCGAAGAGTTAGACAACGAGATAAAAAGTCGTTTTAGCGAGTTACTCATCAGCGCCAGCCAGTGTGAGCTCCATAATTGGCGAAGCGACGCACAAGGGCGATTAGCTGAGGTGATCGTCTTAGACCAGTTTTCGCGCAATATCTATCGCAACACACCTAGAGCATTCTCTCAAGACCCACTAGCACTAGCTTTGGCACAAGAAGCCATATCACTAGGTTTAGACCAATCATTAGAGGTTCAGCAGCGCACATTTTTGTATATGCCATTTATGCACAGCGAATCTAAAAGCATTCATCAACAAGCAGTCGAGCTATTTAAAACACCAGGGATGGAAGTTAACTACGAGTTCGAATTGAAACACAAAGTCATCATTGACAGGTTTGGCCGCTACCCACACAGAAATAACATCTTAGGACGACAGAGTAGCCCAGAAGAAGTCGAGTTCTTGACTCAACCTAACTCGAGTTTTTAAACACAGAGAGAAAAGAACAAAGGAGCTATGTCGCTCCTTTGATTCTATATTAAGCGTTTGAGATCTTTTTGTGACCCTCTTCCAGATGCACAAAGTCAACCAAGTCATCACCAGAAACTTGGTAAGCCTGACCAAAACCTTTTACAAAAAGACCTTTTTCAGCTTTCAAGTTAAATAGTACAAAGTCTTGCAGTTGACTTAAGCCGTCAATGATCTCTCCAAAACGGCCTTGCATTTGAGCCACGACTTGAGTCCATTGCTCTGTGTCTCGCTCGACTACAGACGCGATAGCATCAAACGTCAATCGCTTACGCGCAAACAGCTGTTTCGAGGTGTCTTCATCTTCAATCATCATGATCGACACATTCGGGTTCACCTGAAGGTTACGCGCATGACGAGCAATTTCTGAAATCAAAACAAAA
>NZ_JATABG010000562.1:0-1524 GCF_036533755.1 Vibrio sp. M260118
ACATCCAACGCTATCCAATGAAGAAAAACTGATTAACAACCTCAGTCAGCAAAAAGCCGATCTGGCGATTGATTTTGCTAACTACTCAGCACCGTCGTTTTTTTCTGAGTATTTCTATACTGATGAGCTTTGCGTCATTGCCAGAAAAGGGCATCCGAGGATTGAACAGGCCCTTAGCCTAGAACAGTTCTATGCCGAAAAGCACGTCACACTCAAACTGCGCCGTGAAGATGCCTACCTAGCGGATTACTTTACCGAAGAAACGATAACAGAGAGACGAGTTGCGGCAGAGTGTGATTCACTGGTCTCACAAATGACCATGATATCTACCAGCGACTGCTTAGCCGCGATGGTAAAGAGTATCGCTAATCAATTTGCTGATAAGTTAGATTTACAGATCCTTGATGCACCTTTTACCAACCTACCCGTTAAGTATCGCATGATGTGTCACAACCGAATGAAAAACAGCTCAGCCAACCTTTGGTTGAGAACCAAGCTAAAGTCCTACTTTAAGTCAGATTAGATCAACAGCCCCCTATGCATTTATCGTTGGAGATGGGAGATTGAAACAACCCAGATTTAACAAGGAAACCACAGACCAGTAAAAGATTTAACAATGCGGTAATTACAAAAGTTTGGCTTAACATTTCCCAACAATTCAAGTAGATCAAACCTACTTCACATTCACAAATTCATTTCATCATTAGAATATAGCCACAAAATCTACTATAACAATCCGCTTTCAAAGGAGTGAAAGAATGAAATTGCAGTGGTCCATTTTTGTTACCCTCTTTTTTCTGCCCATTTCAACATTCGCCGCACCTTCCTCTGACCAAATCCTTCCCTTAACCCAATCGACTGTTGGTTACGCCGCGCTGATTATTTTCGGTGTCGCCTACACGCTGGTAATGCTTGAAGAGTACTTACAGTTGCGTAAATCAAAACCAGTGCTGCTCGCCGCTGGTGTCATTTGGGCAATGATTGGTTTGGTTTACTCGCAACATGGTCAAGTTGAAGTCGCCAAAGCCGCCCTTGAGCACAACTTGCTAGAATACGCTGAACTATTGCTGTTCTTGTTAGTTGCGATGACCTACATCAGTGCGATGGAAGAACGAAGATTATTTGATGCCTTACAAGCATGGATGGTCGGTAAAGGGTTTAATTTTAAAACCCTATTCTGGCTGACTGGTATTCTGGCGTTCTTTATCTCGCCTATCGCTGATAACTTAACCACAGCGCTGCTAATGTGTGCTGTAGTGATGAAGGTAGCGGGTGATAACACTAAGTTTATCAACCTTGCTTGTATCAACATCGTTGTTGCCGCCAACGCTGGCGGTGCATTTAGCCCATTTGGCGATATCACCACACTAATGGTTTGGCAGGCAGGGCATGTATCATTTGCTGAGTTTATGCCGCTGTTTGTACCTTCGGTGGTCAGCTACCTCGTCCCAGCGATTATCATGTCGATGTTTGTTCCAGATGCTAGCCCTAACGTTGTCCACCAGCACGTAGAGCTAAAACGGG
>NZ_JATABG010000563.1:0-1522 GCF_036533755.1 Vibrio sp. M260118
CGGTGAATCAGCTTAAAGATAGGTTAAAAGCCCCCGATGTAGAGTGCTTGAGCAATGAGCAGCTCGTCAAGTTGATTGAAAATGAACTCGAAATGCTTGTGAATGTCCGCTCAACCAATGGGCAAGCGCTCCCGGTGTTCAACTTGACCATGATTATTCATTCGGTGGTGAGTAGTTGGAAAAACGAACTGTCTAAGGTTGGTGTCAGTGTTGAAATCGATGCTGAAGATGATGTTTTTATTCAGCTCAATGATTTTAATCTCGATGAGACCTTAAATATCTTGTTCGATGGCATCTTACGCCGTTGCTACCGAAATCAAACCGTAGTAATTCAATTGCTGAAAAGAGCGGGTATGGTGACGTTCTCTATGTTAGATCAAGGGGATGCCTATGATGCGTGTTCGAGTAATGCTACTTTCTTGGAAAATCTTAATAAACTGGTTGAGCTAAGCGGTGGTCAACTGAAGTGGTTCTGCTCCAAAGAAAGAAACTTGTTAGAAATAAGTTGGCGAGAGAGTAGCTCATTTGAAACTAGCCCTGTGGTTATGCCTGATGAGCAAGACGAGAGCGATATTGTAGGTAAAGACCCATGGTTAGCCAAAGTCGTTCAATTGGTTGAGGAGAACTATGCAGACCCTGAGTTTGGCACTTCGGCCGCCGCCAAAATGTTGTATGTCTCCGAGCGCAGCTTACAACGTCGGCTTAAAACTATGATCGAAAAAACCTTTACTGAATACCTTACGGAAGTACGTTTAGATACCGCATGTCGACGATTGTTAGCCGGAGGTAAGGTTTCTGATGTCGCGTTTGAATGTGGCTTCAATGACCCGTCATACTTTAGCCAACGATTTAAGCACCGCTTTGGTATGTCGCCAACACAGTTTGTCGAAGATCAAAGCCGTTATTAGCCATCAACTGCTCCCTATCTAGCTAGGTTGATCCTGTTCCCGTTTATCCCTATCAATGATATCCAATGCCATTTCTGCTATGTGTAGACGGTTTAGGGGCGTCTATAACTTCTCTGTACGACTTAATGAATATCGACTAGCGCCTATTACGACGGTTAGTTTCATCGACACGCTACCAAAATAGCTTCGGAGCATAGAGTACACTGGTTTAGAAATGCAGGTGCTTGGAGAAAAGAAGTATTAGTTAGGTATTTGGTAACAAGGGGAGAGAAGAAAAAAATGTCGTGGTATAGCCGGGGGGACTATACCACGGGTGTCAATGACACCTTCGCTTGCTGCCGGAGTGGTGCGCTATGCACCACCTCTGGAATTCAATCTTGTCGTGAGGCGTTCCCTCTCGATGCAAATAAATATAACTTCCTGGACTTATTTTACTTATAAAATTAACGCCAAGGTATCATGATAAAAGCGACCCTTTTTTAAGTAACTGTTTTATATTGGTAATTATCGGCTTTTATAATTTATGCAATGAATCTGTCAGTAAAACCTATAAATTGATCGGGCATTTTGACGGAATTGACGTTGGTGATTTTGACGTTTTTTGCAGTATGGAT
>NZ_JATABG010000564.1:0-1514 GCF_036533755.1 Vibrio sp. M260118
CTTTCTCGTCACACAAAGAAAGTAAAGTCTCGTATACAGATTCACCGTCCAAAGCTTTGATGAAATACTCAATGCGAGACATCGCTTTTGAAAATTGCTTAGAATCGGATATGGCACTGGCTGGAACTATTATTTGCAATGGACCCTTTAATGTTTTGATTGAGTACTCTAAACATTCCACACTGCCCAACATAAGCTTAGATGGCACATACGATGAATCACCTAAATATACTGGAATTTCGATATCTAAATCTTCTTCAAGTAAATCCGATATGTTAATGAAGTAATTAATTCTAGCCGTTAGCACTGTTAGTGGATTTAAGTCTATGCCCTTAACGGAGTTAAGGACATCGTTTAACTTCTCAGCATTCGATGGGTGCTCTCGCCTTAAAACCTTCTCAATTAAAATCGTAATGAACGTCCCACTACCACAGCATGGGTCAAGCGCACGCCATGCTTCCCCCCCCCAATGATTAATGGCATTAGAGACCAGATGCTCAGCTAGCCACGGCGGAGTGTAAAACTCCCCTAACGAATGCCTAACTTTTTCTGGAATGAAGTGCATATATAAATCTTTAAAGAAATCATACACTTTCTGACCTTCGCGCAAAAGAGTTCTATCTTCATAATCAGCTAATAGCGTATACACTGAATTTATCGCATGATAGATTTCATCGCTCCATTGCTCTTCAGAGCAATACCACGAGAAAAAATCCCCCTCAAGCAAGTTCCCAATACCGTAATCTCTAAATATTGCTCCATCTTCAAGATTAGACATATGCTGCCGAATAGAAGCTGAATCATAACGCTGCATTTGGTTAAAACGCTCTATGCTGTTACCAAACCGTAAAGAGATAACCTTATAGGCTATTGTTTTTACTATTATTGAGTAGGCGGTTTGCAGTGCATAAAGTACTTTGTATTCCGATTCATTGTCTGTAAGTTTATGCCCTGCAACTTTTTCTAGTGCCTGCCTTCTTTCAATAATTGCAGTTTGTTTAGATTTATCATCATGAGCCAGCCTAAATAACTCTTGCCATTCCATGAATAACATTTCAGAACGTCCGGTCATATTACACTCCAGAGCGCTAAGCAAACTATGGGTAAGCTTGGTTGCTATAGAGTTATCATCTCGGCAGAAATCTTCTACTAGATTTTCAGGGGACAGTTCTTTTTGGTTTAATAACGCAATTGCACTAGCTAAATTATGGAGAACTTTAGCACCTAAATGTTGTTTAGAACCAACAAACTCAATCCCACCCTCTAATCTTAAGCTAATAGAGTTAACTCCATCAGTAACAAAGCCATAGTAACTACCTGGGGATTTATCATTAAGTCCATTCAAATAACTCAATGTTTGAGCAACAGCGCTGTCCACCTGAGCTTGTGTACTAAACTTTGATGGGTGCTTGAACTCAATCACAACACTACCAATCCTACTATCAATTCTACCTTTACCGTTTTTTCGTCCATTGGCAGACATTGTTACGGTGTCTACAGACTCTTCTTTGGAA
>NZ_JATABG010000565.1:0-2647 GCF_036533755.1 Vibrio sp. M260118
TTTACCGCGTCAACCGTGCTGCTAACGGTAGTTAGTGCAGTCGCGTGGTTGACATGGAATCGCTTAGACGATCAAGTGAGTGAACTGCTCGAAAACAGTGTGCCGAAATACAACACCAGTTACTTATTGGAAAGCCGAAGCAGTGAAATTCGTCATCGAGTTCAGTTGTTATCGAGACTCACCAATAAAGTCGAGCTAAATCATCAAATTGAAGAGCTTTCTGAACAGTTGGAGGGCATTAACTTAGCACTGCATAATCATGAAACAGAAACACAGACAGACAATGAAACCGCTACCTTGACTGAGCGATATCGCGTATTGGGCGATACGCTAAGACGGTATAGCGAGCTTGTGTTACGAAGAGTTGAGCAGAGTCGCCGAGTCAGCAAACTGAATGAGCAGATTAACAGGCTGCATCAAGATGTGCGAGCGGAGTTGACGCCGATTCGTCAGGAACTGCATTGGCTCATCAAACGCGATGAAAGTGATACCGAGCGAACAACGGCTCTAGACCGATTAAGGACGATTCAGCATGTGCTTGATTTAGAATCTAACGTGTTTTCGATGACTAGTGAGGTGATTCAAGCCCAGCAACTTGGCCAAGTGCAAAACGCAGCAAAAGTCATTCAATATAAAGTGGATGAGTTGGCCAATAGTAGCAAGCCAATTTTTGAGTTGTCTTCTTCGATTGCTTACCAACAATTGCTCCAAGAGTTGTCCACTTTGTTGGCACCTGAAGGCGTGTTCTACCAACAGTTGCTCGACAATGTGTCGCTAAATCAACGAATTGATGTACTCAAAGCGAACATTGATCATCAACTTGGTGAAATTCATCAACAAATTGGTAGCGTGTTCGCTTAGCGGACGATAGCTTCCTGAGTGTGAAAACACAAACCGCGAGTTTAGTCTCATACGGTAACCATGTACTGATTGTCTGTTTTAGTGTTTCAATCTTGATGTCATTGTTCTTGACCTATTACTTCATCAATCGTCGTATTGTTGCTCGTCTGACTGCATTGAGTTCCAGTATTGACGCCATTACGAAAGGCGATTTAAGTCATCCGATTCAAGTTGATGGTGCGGATGAGATTGGTCGTTTAAGTGAAAAGCTGATTGAGTATGGCAAGAGCGTCAAAGAGATCCAGCGAACCAATGCGATCAGTTTGATTAACAATACTTCTGCAAGCCTACTGACGTGTGACTTGGCAGGTTACGTGGAATCGGCGAACTTGAGTGCGCGTCGTTTGTTAGCAGTGCAGGGGGAGGTAGAGAAAAAACTGATCTGGGATTCATTTGAGAACGGTAGTCAAAGGGCTTTGGCACAAGTATTTCGACGCGGTGGCGATCTGTTCAAGCAAGGGCACGATGAACTCGTGCTGTCGGTGTCTGATCTGCCAGTGTGTTATCTCCATTTTGATTTCCACCTATTCTCTCATGGTCAACTCAACAAAGTGATTGTCACTATTACTGACATCACCGAACAAGAGCTCAACACCCGTGAGTTAGAAAAGCGTTGAATTGAACCAACCGTTGAATGCGATGACGACCTATCTATACAGCGCCAAGCTTTCGGCGCAGTCGGGCGATGAGCTGGCTCTGGTTCAATCGCTTCAGTATATCGAAGGGCTGGCGATGCGAATGGGCAAGATCATTTCCAGTTTACGTAACTTTGCTAAAAAATCCGATGGCGAACAGGTGGCCAAAGAACTAAGCCTAAGAGAAGTAGTAGAACAAGCGATTACCATTGTGAATCCCAAAGCTAAACGTCAAATGGTGGAGATAGACAATCTACTCGACGATGACCTGCGTGTTTATGGTAATGCGTTGGCCATTGAGCAAGCCTTGATCAATTTGCTGGTCAACAGTTGTGAAGCGATTTCAGAGCACAACAGTTCGTTACGTCAGATTCGCGTAGAGAGTCTCTACAGCACGCATTCACATCATGCGATAGGTGTGTTCGATACTGGTCAAGGCTTTGATAGTCACATCGTCGATAAACTGTTTACACCGTTTACCACAACAAAAGAAGTCGGCCTTGGTTTAGGTCTGAATATCAGCCAATCTTTGATGGAAAAGTACGCTGGCAATATAGTTTTAGCCTCTGGTTTGGACAAAGGCGCTCTTGTGATATTGGAATTACCTCATGCAAACACTTAACTACTCAGTATTTCTTGTGGATGACGATCAGGATGTTCTCGATTCTTATAAACATTTAATGGATATTGCAGGTCTAACGGCAAAAGCGCTGCTTGATCCGACCCAAGCTACGGGGTATCTCAAACGTGATTGGCCAGGGGTGGTACTTCTTGATATGTACATGCCGCAAATGCATGGCATGGAGTTGTTGGACAAGATAAAACAGATCGACGACCGCATCCCAATCATCGTGATTACCGGGCATGGGGATATTCCTATGGCAGTCGATGCCGTTAGGAAAGGGGCATGCGAGTTTATTGAAAAACCGGTAAACCCAGCAGAGCTGCTTGAAATGTTGAAATCTCGCCTTGATCTTCGCCGTGCGTTTGTTGAGCAGAAAAAGCAAATGGTGGCGACGATTGACAAGTCGTTGGTGGGAAATTCGGCTCAGTTGGAGCAGATTCGCCATCTTCTCTCTCAATACTCGTTGCTTGAAAACCACGTTGTGATT
>NZ_JATABG010000566.1:0-1511 GCF_036533755.1 Vibrio sp. M260118
TGAAATTCAGTCTTAAAGGTCTTTTGACTATCGCAGCAGCAGCGTCTGCACTGGTTCTAGCTGGTTGTGGCGACAAAGAAGCAGATACTAGCAAGATTAAAGTTGGCGTAATGGCTGGCGCAGAAGCTCAAGTTGCAGAAGTAGCTGCAAAAGTAGCAAAAGAGAAATACGGTCTAGAAGTAGAGCTAGTAACCTTTACTGATTACGTAACACCAAACGCAGCACTTGATGACGGCTCTATCGACATCAACGCGTTCCAGCACAAGCCATACCTAGATCAGCAAGTAACCGATCGTGGTTACAAGCTAACTATCGCAGGTAACACGTTTGTTTACCCTATCGCAGGTTACTCTAAGCAAGTTAAATCTGTTGATGAAATTCAAGAAGGCGCTCGTATCGCAGTACCAAACGATCCAACTAACCTAGGTCGTTCACTACTTCTTCTTGAGCAACAAGGTCTACTAAAACTACGTGAAGGTGTTGGTCTACTAGCAACAGTACGCGACATTGTTGAGAACCCGAAAAACATCACTATCGTTGAACTAGACGCAGCACAACTTCCGCGTTCTCTTGACGATGTAGCTCTGTCTATCATCAACACGACTTACGCGAGTTCAATCGACCTAACTCCACAAAAAGATGGCGTGTTCGTTGAAGACAAAGAGTCTCCATACGTGAACCTAATCGTGTCTCGTGAAGATAATTCACAGGCAGAAAACGTCGTTAACTTCGTGAAAGCTTACCAAACAGAAGAAGTGTACACAGCAGCTTCTGACATCTTCAAAGGTGGCGTGGTTAAAGGTTGGTAACCAACAACCGACTGTTAGAATAGTTAAAAACCCTCAAGCAATACTTGAGGGTTTTTGCTTTTTCTCAGCCATACGACTCTGTTTTTCAATAAACCTCACTTGATTTCTTCCTCCCTCTTTAGCTTGATATAGCGCAGCATCTGCTCGTTTTATCGCATCGTTAAACGCCTTGGCTTTACTTTCAATAGTGACACCGATGCTGATGGTGACTACTTTATCAATTTGAGGAAATGAGGTTGCCTCAATATTTGCCCGCAGTCTTTCTGCGATCTGCTCCGCAGTCGACTGCTCAACATTGGGAACGACGACTAAAAATTCCTCTCCTCCCCAACGAGACAATATTGAGTCTTCTCGCAAAGATGCTTGTATACGCTTGGCTGTAGTTCGAATAACAACATCACCGATATCATGCCCGAACTCATCATTAACGCGCTTAAAGAAGTCTATATCCGCTATCATTACCGCATAATTGCGCCCTACACTTTCAAGTTGCTCTAGCGCGTCATCCAGCTCTAGTGCCAAACCTCGACGATTTAGGATGCCGGTTAACACATCCTTTATCATTAAGTTATGATTCTTTACAGCAACCCTATGATTAAAATATGCCGTTAAAATCAGTGCATACACAATCAACCAAGCCCCCCAAGTTGGTAAAGAATTTAAAAGCGCTTTTTGATTCAGCTCTGAATAAGTAAAACTGTG